>JBDUAX010000543.1:0-3062 GCA_040004455.1 Gemmatimonadaceae bacterium | reverse complement strand
GAAGTCCCATTCTATATCAGAGGCTTCAGGCCGCGCGTGAACGCGGTGCGGTTTTGCTTGCTGCTGACGACGAGCGAACAGCGGTCGCGCTCAGTCGCGCAATCCATGATTCAAGGATAAGCGCGAGCAGCGCGAGTGCGATCAGTGGCCAAACGATTGAACGCCCGGAGGCCTGATCGAGCACCTGAGTGCGCCAGGCTTTGCCATCGGACACAGCCGAAACGCCATTACCGGCAATTCGCCCCAATAGCGCTTTGTCGGAGGACTGAGTGAGATCGGATTCTTCGGGCTCTGCGTTCACGACCAGCGCACCAACGCGGGCGCCTTCCCGCTTCATGAAATACACACCAGGTTCGGCGGGCGCGGTTCCGGAGTGCGCCATGCCCGGACGGACAGAACCGTCGGCGAGTTCGAGTCCCGTAATGTCACTTGGCAGCGATAAACGTCCACCGGGAACTGCGTGCACCAGTTGACCATCGTCACCCAGGCGCATAGCCACGACGCCAAACAACCACGGGACGAATCCAGGGCGAATTGGCAGATCAGTTGCCGTTGGAATCATTGGTGACGCGAGCAGAACGTATCCCGCGCCCGCAACCGCCCAGGGCGCACCACCGGCCATCGCAAGTGTATCAACGTGCGGGGCGGCACTGGCAGTGGTCGATGCACTGGATGCAGTGGCCGCAACAGGCGTGAGCGGATAGCGAAGCATGACCCGCGTGCCTTCGACCGCAGAATCGGCAGCAGTTCGCGTTGTTTGCGATGCGCCGCGCGTAATCACGGTGTCGTGAAGCACAGCACCGTATCGCCACGGAATATTGAGTCGTGCGAGGGTGCGATTCGCGTCGCCAATGCGGAGCGGATCGGCCGGAGCAATCAGCAAAACAGGTGTACCGATTCCACCACTTTCAGCGCCGCTGACCGTAACGCGAGCAACTCCTTCGCTTGAAAGGCCGCTGGTGTTCGCAACTCCCGTGCGTGCAATGCGACCATCGTCAATGAGCGTACCAAGTGCGGCGGCGGCGAAGATGCCGGCTTCGGACCGAATGTCGACCGATGGTGGCGGCGCTACGCGCACGGCGAAATAGCGAACGTCGTCACCACGCAACTCGTCAGCATCGAGTTCAATCGTGCCGCGCAACCAACCCTGCGTTGCGCTGCTCAAACGTGCGTCGAGGTGCGCAGGATGTGTGTAACTCCCCGAATCGACAGTGCCGCGGGCGAGTGTGCGACCGTTGAGCGTAATGCGCCATGGCGTCGAATCACGCGACATGATGTTCGCACTTACGTTGCCCGATGGCGTCCAGCGTGCGGGCTCGGGTTCCGCGGAAAGAACGCCGTGATCGTGCGACGCGTTTTTCGTTGGCGTGAGTAGCACCACCGGCACGTTTTCGGCATTGATCAGTGAATCGCTCGCTGCACCAAAAGCATTTGTCTGCCCGTCGGTGAGCACAGCAACTACGGGCGAACGCGGCGTGCCCCCCTTGGCCAGGGAAATGGAGCGACTCAATGCCGAACGCAAATCGCCGCGCCCGCCAAGTGGGCGTAGCTCATTGAGTGCAGTTTGCAGAGATGACGGTGAACCGCTCGTGACTTTGCCGTCGGCGGTAACAAGCCACGCGCGATCGTCGGGAGCCAGCGAATTGAGCAGGCTGCGACCTTCGTTGCGCAAATTCTCGAGCACCGTTTTGCCGCCGACAACCAGACCGCTACTCATCGAGTTGTCGATCACGAGCACCGCCGCGATTGGTGCGTGACCAACACCCATCAAGCGTGCAACGGGGCGTGCTGCAGCGAGCGCCAGCGCAATTACCGCAAGCAGCCGAAGCAACAACAGTACGCGATTCTTGAGCTTGCGTTCGCGACTGTGCTCCTTTTCCATGCGCAGCAAATAGCGCACAGCCGGAAATTCTACGACGTTGCCAATGCGTCGGCGTAACAGATGTACCAGAAGCGGCACACCCGCGAGTGCCGCGAGGCCAAGAAACAGCGGAGCGAGAAATGCCACTGAGCGCTATCTCTAGACGACTGAAGGAACGCGCGCGCCGCCGCGTGCAACGAGTTCGCGCATTGGTCGCCCGAACGGTTCAGACGTAAGCGCGAGCGTGTACCGTGCACCGGAACGACTGATGGCGGCGCGCCATTCATCAACGGCTTCACTCACAGTAACGCGATACGCACTCGCAATGTCAGCTGTAGCAGCGGGAACTTGAATACCAGTTTCCGGGTCGCGATACAGTGCTTCACCATCTTCCGGAAAATCGCGTTCAACGGGGTCCATGATGTGCGCAACCAAACATTCGTGACCGCGAGCGCGAAGGGCTTTCAAAGCGTCGGCCACGGGTTCGGTTTCGACAAGTAGATCAGAAAGCAGCACAACCAAGCCAGGGCGACGAATCATGTTTCCGGCGCGATTGAGCGCGGCCACCACATCTGATTTTGAGCCAGCGCCTTTTTCTGCGAAAGTCGTAATCAGGCGTCGCCAATTTTTTTGCGATGCGCGCGGAGGGACGACAGTGCGAATGTCGTCGTCAAAGCGAACGAGGCCGACAGCATCACGCTGGCGCAGCAACAACAATGAAAGCGCCGCCGCCAAATGCTCGGCGTACGACAATTTTGTCATGCGATCAGCGGCACCGGTCCAGTGCATCGATTTGCTGACATCCAACACGACGACGGCGCGCGCGTTGGTCTCTTCTTCAAAGAGTTTGACCACCCAGCGATCGGCGCGCGCTGCGATTTTCCAATCGAGGTAGCGAAGGTCGTCGCCGGATTGATAGGCGCGATGCTCCGCGAATTCCACCGAGAAGCCTTTTCGCGGGCTACGGTGCAACCCAGTGATGAATCCTTCCACGACCCAGCGAGCCCGCAATTCCAGATGGCCAAGGGAGGCCAGGACGGCGGGATCGAGCTGGTCGGCGCGCGGTGCAGTCATGGTCGGAAAAGTGGTGGAATGCGCCGAGATGCACCACTCCCGCTATTATTCATGCTTAGCCAAAAACTGTTGATCTCTTAAGCCCCGACCCGTTGCAACTCGATCGTATACGTAACTTCTGCATCGT
>JBDUAX010000542.1:0-3070 GCA_040004455.1 Gemmatimonadaceae bacterium | reverse complement strand
GGCCAATCCTCCGGACGTGGAATGTGCGTGATACCCAGCGTGTACCACAGTACAACATCCTTGTCTGCAATTGACCGATCAGACTTTGTCCACGTGGGCAATCCCTGATTGTCGAGACCGAGATTCTGAAACTCGCCGCCAGCGTACAGTTCGTCTGATGCATATGGAGTGACCCACAATTGATGCGCGATGAAACCCGCCGTGCGCATCGGTTCCGATCCGACACGCGCGAATGCGGGCGTCGCGGAGCCCGGCACCAGTGTGTAGCCAGTGAATTGGCCGAGTGTGTTGGTTTGATGCGTGTTGACAACGCGCCATGCGCGCATCGTCGCGAAAGAAACATCCATCTCGGCAGCCTGTTCGTTAAGCAGCGGACGCTCCGACATGGCAATCAACTCACCTTTCGGGTTGGCCAAGCTGTCTGGCGCAGTTGTTTCTGCAGCAAACACAGTATTGCCAGCTCCATCAACATCAACGTCCAGGCGATAGCTGAAAAAATGTTGATGGTTCGGCGCGTTCACTCCCGGCGCAACCAGATGCCCAAGCATGTCGTGCCCTTCTGCGTGCGCAGTGTCAATTTGGCGTTTTGTTGTATTGATGTTCATTATCCCGGACAACAGTACCTCGCCGTCGATCTCGCCGTCCTGATTGAAAATCCAGTTGAACTGATAGTCGTAGTTGTCGATCGTCGAATGTCCGCTGATGACCAGTTGTCGCGCACGACGCGAGATGTTCGCATGTCGCCAAAGAACTCCGCCGTCGCGCTCGTAAATCGAAATTGCGCGCGGCACCACAACCGGGCGACCGAGATGGTCGTGCATCGTAGCGGAGAGAAACTTCGCATTCGCCGGTACATCGTTCAACAACACGGCGGACGACTGGCTGTAGATCCCCATGCCGTAATCCCCTTCGTCGCGCGGATACCACGTGCCAAACTCAGAATCACCGTACGGTGCGACAATCTCGCTGATCGATCCGCTGTACAAAACGGATCGTTGGCGAGCCCCGTCTGTAAACGACACATCGTGAACCTCCAGCCCGCGGCGCGGATCAACACCCACGCGAAACTTCCAGCGATCCCACGTCACTTCGTTTCCCAGAATACGCGCTGCCGAATTGTTGGCTTGTGTGATCGTGAGTGGCGCGAGTGCCACGCGTTGTGCGGAGAGTGCGCGAAATGCAGCTGAGTCACGCATGCGCAGCGGTTCCTGCAGATCGGCGATTGAATCGAGGCGACCTTGCGTAAGATTGACGAGCAAATTCAGGCCATTAACGACGAGAGCATCTGGAATTCCGTCGCGCAGCCAAACGTAAGCCTGGACGATTCGGTCGGTGCCACGACGCGGTAATGGCGTGCGTTCTGGAAGTCCGACAAGGACACTCACTCGTGACGTGTCTATGTTTCTGGAGCGCAGCGCTGCAATCCACCGCGCGTCGGCATGTGCAATTTCTTCGGCGCGCCGAATCGTCAGCAGACGGACCGGTGGTTCGCTGTCCACAACCGTGAACGACTCGATGTTTGAAGCGGCGAGATCAACAACCGCAACGAAGCCAACATTGCCCTTCCAGTCGAAGCCAATCACGCGCGCAGCACGTGGTTCGGTGACGTCCTTTTTTCGCGGCTGGACAACGATTGTTCCGAATCGTGCTTGATCGCTGAGACGTCCCGAAGTGCGCAACACCGTCGCGGCGGTGCGAATTTCAGCGGCGCTGAGTGCGTCCAGGGGATGACGCGTTGGCGTCTGCGCTCCGGCCGAGCCGGTAACAACGATCAGCGCGAAATAGACGCAGAGCGGATTACTGATACGCATGAATCCCCAGGGTCTCCAACGTGATTGATGCTTTCTGACGCCAAACATACCGATTAAATCAATTCTTCGTATGGCGCGCTGCCATTCCACGCAGTAGTGTCTCGGCTCATGTCACCACAATATCTCACTCGTCGCGAAGTGCTTGCGGCTTTGGCCTCCGCCGCCGCTCTTCCATTGATCTCAGCCTGCAGCAAGGACGGCGCCGCGAAGCCCGCCGCAAATTCCGCAAACGCGAGAGACGCCGACGCACTGGCGTTGCTCGACAAACTTGGCAACAATCTGCTCGCGGTGTTTCCGGACCAGGCCACCTCACTCGGCATCGACACTGGCGCGCGATCAGCGCTTCGCTCGCAACTCACCGATCGCTCCGCAGCCGGCCAACAAAAAGTGGCGCAGCAACTCAAGGCCGATCTAGCGTTGCTCGCCGCGTTCGACACCAGCGCGCTTTCGTTTGCAACCCGTACAAGCTTCGAGGTCATAAAAAGCGCCTATTCCACGTCGCTCGAAGGATTTGCGCTTCCTTATGGCGATGTCGCGGTCGGCAGTTGGCGCAACACGCCGTACGTCGTCATTCAAAACGTCGGCGCGTATCTCGACATTCCGCGTTTTCTCGACAGTACGCACCCAATTGACAATTCATCCGATGCTGAAGCGTACCTCACGCGCATGCAATCATACGCGAAGCAGTTGGACGGTGAACTCGAACGCATGAAGTCCGCGCGTGGCGCTGGGTTGGTTCCTCCTTCATTTCTGCTTGACAAAGCGCTCAAACAGATTGCGCTCTCGGCGAAAGGCGCGCGCGATGGTGGCTCCCTCGTTGAATCAATTGATCGGCGCACAAAGAAGATTCCGGGGGAGTGGAGCGCGCGCGCAAAGAAAATCGCAGCACAGGAAATTGCGCCTGCACTTGACCGACAAATTGCGGAGCTGCAGGCCGAACGTGCGGTTGCGACGAACGACGCCGGAATTTCCGCGCGTCCGCATGGCGAAGAATTCTATCGTTGGGCGCTCAAGGCATCGACAACAACTTCAATGACTCCCGACGAAGTGCACGAACTTGGTCAGAGTGAAGTGAAGCGTCTGCATGCGGAGATGGACACAATTCTGAAAGAGGTTGGTTACACCACGGGCAGCGTTGGCGAACGCATGGGAGGATTGGCGAAAGATCCCAAATACAAATTTTTGGAAGGGGACAAAGGTCGCGCCGAAATTATGGCGTTCATCAATGACAAACTCACGTGGATTAAAGCGCAAATGCC
>JBDUAX010000541.1:0-3083 GCA_040004455.1 Gemmatimonadaceae bacterium | reverse complement strand
GAGTTACAGTGCTGATCACGAATCTCATTCGCTGGAAGCGTGAGAAGTGGGTTCCGGAACGCGACATCATTGCGCTCTTCACATCCGACGAGGAAACTGACGCAACAAATGGCATTCAGTGGGTGATCGCGCACCAACGCAAACTGATAGAAGCCGAATACGCGCTCAACACCGATGGCGGCGGCGTTGAACTCGCCAACGATAAACCGAGATCAGTAGGGGTCGAAGCAAGCGAGAAAGTATACGTCACGTTCCAATTCGCAGCGGTGAACTCCGGCGGACACAGTTCGCGCCCGCGCCGAGACAATGCGATTTACGCGCTGGCTCACGCGCTTGAGCGGCTTGAGGCGTACAAATTTCCGGCAAAGCTAAATGAAATAACTCGCGCATATTTGGAACGCAGTGCGGCGTTGCAATCGCCCGACACTGCCGCAGACATGCGCGCTATTGTGAAGGGTTTCACTGACGCGACACCGGATTCATCGGCGACGGCTTCGCTCGCGCGACTGTCCGGTAATGCGTCATTCAACGCGTTTTTTCGTACGACTTGTGTCGCTACAAAACTTGAAGGTGGTCATGCCGACAACGCGCTACCACAGCGCGCGGTTGCCACTGTGAATTGCCGCATGTTGCCGAATGATTCGCCGACCGAAGTAGAGGCGGCGCTCAAACGACTTGCGGGCGACAGCATCAAGGTTTCGATTAGCGATCCGTACACGCAGAGTGATCCGTCTCCCTTGCGACCGGAGCTGATGACGATGTTTGACGAATTTTCCGCGAAATACTGGCCGGGCGCGCCGGTAATTCCAACAATGTCGCTCGGCGCCACCGATGGTTTGTTTTTGCGCAATGCCGGCATTCCGACCTACGCATTCAGCGCGTTAGCAGAAGTCGATGGAGAAGCGAATGCGCACGGCCTGAATGAGAAAGTGCGCGAAAAGAGTATCTACGATGCCGTCGCTTTCTGGAACGACATGCTCAAAAAGCTCGCGTCGACTCGGCGGACGCTGTGATGCGATTTCATAGAGCGCCGCAATGATCGTCGTCATGACGACGATCGCGAATGTCGACGACTTAGTCCCGTTCGAAGTTGGCGTCAATGAGCACTTCGCGACAGCGTCGACTGATGATTATCGCACGCCGAGGGCCTTCCAACTTTCTTGCTTTATGTTGCAAACTACTTTATATTGTTTTGACAGCAGGACCATTCATCCGCAAATAGGGAAAGTCGCATGAGCCCATCCAGCGCGAAAACGATCACAACTGTAGGCCTTGTCGCGTTCGGCATGGCCGTTGCCGCAGGGGGCATCTACGTCGGAGACACAGACGACGCGCCGGGCGCCGCGCTGCTCGGCATCGTGTTGATGATTGTCGCGATGGCGCTCGCAATAAGGACCGCAGGGCGTAAGACGTAGCATTGCAGCAACGCGCGGCGCGGACTGTCCCACTGGCCTCTGCGACGCATGTCACCGCGCGTCGCAGCGGAACTCAATCCGGAATTTCCGGCTCGACAACTTTCGCCAGTTGCAGCAGCGAGTCCTGCCAGCCGAGATAGCAGCCATCGGCCGGAATCGCGTCGGGAATGTTTTCCTGAACGATGTTCAGCTCCGTACCAACTGACACTTTTTTCAGCGTGACCGTTACTTGCATTTCCCCCGGCAGCTTCGGATTGTCGAACTTATCCGTATAGCGAATACGTTCACCCGGAACGAGTTCGTGATAGGTGCCGCCGAATGACTCAATGTGTTTCGTCGAGAAATTTGTAAATGACATTTTATATCCGCCGCCAACTCTCGCGTCCATGCTATGCACTTTGCCCGTGAATCCGTACGGCGGAAGCCATTTGGCCAGTGCATCGGCATCGAGAAAAGCGCGATAGAGTTTCTCTGGTGTGCTGCGAATCACGCGATGGAGTCTTACTGTGCCCGGCATGTGCACCTCCGAAAGAGTGTTGGATGGTTCAGCAATTTCAGTAACCCGTTGCCGACGTCAAATGTTCCTGATGAGTGTGATGATTGCCCACATGCGTTCGAGACACTCGTCGGGCGCGCGACGGTTCTCCTGCGAATTGTAGCAACGAAACACCTTGCCGAGTTCTATCCCGGCGTGCCATCGTTCACAGATGAAACGACGAACTATTGACCACCAATGAGTCGCGTAGCGATTGGAAGTGCTGACCCTGTGCCATCTCAATTCTCGGTGCAGATTCTGCTTGAAACCGAGAGCATGACGCTGCGCGACGTTGTGTGTCGTGGCGAATGCAAGCACCGCAGTGCAGAAGAGTGTTCGCGCACCACGCACCTGGTGTTTCCGTATCGCGGCGTGTACGTGCGTCATGTTGGCGCA
The DNA here is from genome assembly GCA_040004455.1 of Gemmatimonadaceae bacterium. Lineage (GTDB taxonomy): Bacteria > Gemmatimonadota > Gemmatimonadetes > Gemmatimonadales > Gemmatimonadaceae > Gemmatimonas. The sequence goes on along the minus strand of JBDUAX010000541.1, from coordinate 737 downwards.
GATGATGCAGTGGCCGAGGCGAATCAGGTATTGTTTTTCAACGCGGGTGAGAGCTATTGCGTGAGTCATCCAATTGAGGGTGGTGACGCGAGTTTGTCCCTTTCGATTGAGGAATCGTTGCTGCGCGAATTGGTTCCGAAGCGTCACGTGAAAGACGGTGAACGAGTGGCATTCCGTTGGCAGCGATTGCGAATTGATCCGCGCGCGCAAGCATTGGTTGCGCTGCTCGCGCATGTTGGACGCACGCGAACAGCGGAGCCGCTTGAAATTGAAGCGTTGGTGTTGACTCTCGTGCGACGCGCGTTGGGTGAACGTACATCGCACATTGCGGGCGCGAGCCTCGGCCGACAGAAACTCGTTGATCGCGCGAAGATTGTGTTGTCGTCCGATTTGCGTCGTCGATGGACGCTGGCAGAGATCGGCGCGGAAGTTGGTGTTTCGCCAGTGTATCTCACGCAGGCATTTGCTCAGGTCGAGGGTGTGCCGTTGTATCGCTATCAGTTGCGTCTGCGGCTGGCGCGTGCACTCGACTTGCTCGGCGAGTGCGACGATCTCACCGATTTGGGATTGGAGTTGGGATTCTCAAGCCCGGTCATGTTTTTGAGCAGGCCGTGCCCTCTAAGCCTCACTTTTTTCACGGCTTAATTTTTCTCCCCTTCGCGGAACTACCCCCGTTGGGACGCGTTAGGACACCGAGCAGATCGCGCAGTGTGAACTCGCCAGGCGGACCACCGCGC
>JBDUAX010000540.1:0-3090 GCA_040004455.1 Gemmatimonadaceae bacterium | reverse complement strand
AGGGCGCGATTGGATTCGCTGGTAAACGTCAAGGACGCCGAGACCTCGCGACAGGCGCGTTTGTGGGCCGCGCGTGCCGCTGTCGCAGCCAATGATCGGGACGCGGCCGCTCATTTTTTTGCGACACTTGATGCGACTGCGATACAGTGGGAGTTTGTCACAGCGTCGATGCAGGGAGCTGATTACGCGCGGGCCGAATCACTGCTTATTCGTCGCGCGCAACTCGCTGATTGGCGTCCCGATGTGACAACAGCGCTTCGCGATCTGTGGAACGCTGGTCGCGTTGACGGCGTCGAGGAAATCGTGCACCAATATGATCTCTCCCGATTGCGCGATTCGTGGCGCGTGGGAATGCACTACCTGATTGGCGATCTCGACTTGCAGGCCGGTCGCGACTCACTTGCGCGCCGGCACCTGTTCGCGGCCCACCAGCTGGCCGGCTCCGACACAATTGTAGAACGCGAATCGGCGGCGCGACTCGCATTTATGGGACTGTCGCGCTTCGAGAACCTCGCGGAAATTGACACGGCAATTGCGCGACTCGACTCGACCGCAAAGCGATCGATCTATTTTCGACGTCTCTCCGATCAATTGCTGCTCTATCGCATGTTGCAGTCGGACACCGAATCAACAGGAACGAATTGGTTTCTGGCCGCAGAAGTTGCGCGAGATTCGCTGCGCGCCCCGAAAATTGCGTATGGCCAATTTGTAAAACTGGCGCGCGAAAAACCCACCACCTTGTTGGCGCCAAAAGCATTGCACGCGGCCGCCGCAATTATGCCGGATAGTTCTGCGATTCTGATTGCGAGACTCGTAAGCACATATCCATCGTCGTCGGTCGCAACGTGGCTGCGCGGTGGCGATCCCACAACCAGCGCAGACTTCGCCCCAATTGACACGCTGTTGAGAAAGGGCTGGTTGAACAGTGCGCGCAACTACGCCGATACGCTGCGCAAGTTGCGCGATGCGGCCGACCGCGCGCGCGCAGCGAAACTCGGACCGAGCACAGGCCGACCGTGACGGTGACGGCCAATTCCGCATCAAACGCAACCTTCCCCACTCGCGCATTTCCAACTCCGCTCGGTGTTTCAATTGTTGGCCTTCACTTCCGCAATCCGGTCCTGCTTGCTTCGGGCACGGCTGGCTTTGGTCGCGAACTCGATGACGTGATGGATTTGTCCGCCATTGGCGGACTGTGCACAAAAGCTGTGAGTATGTCGCCGCGAGTTGGTAATCCTGCGCTCCGCGTGAGCGAGTTTTCGGGCGGAATGATTAACGCCGTCGGTTTGGCGAATCCTGGTCTCCATGCTGCACGCGCCGAAGACATTCCGTTTATGCATGGTGCGCATCCCAACACCCGTGTGTTGGTGAATATCGTGGGTAACACCATTGAAGAATTCTCCGCCGTCGTTGCCGGGCTCGATGCGCAACTCGGAATTGATGCATTCGAGTTGAATGTGAGTTGTCCAAACGTGGAGAAAGGGGGACTTGAATTCGGTGCCGATCCCGCGGCGCTGCTCGCGCTCGTGCGCGGCGCTCGACGCGTTACCAGTCGTCCGCTTTTTGTGAAGTTGTCCCCGACACTCGGCGTTGCCATTGGCGACAGCGCGCGTGCGGCAGTCGAAGGTGGCGCTGATGCGCTCACGTTGATTAACACGATGCCGGGCATGGTCATTGATGTTGATTCGCGCACACCGAAAATAAGTTTTGGCTCGGGGGGAGTGAGTGGACCCGCGCTGCTTCCAATTGGAGTGCTTGCGACGTGGCGTGTAAAGCAGGCGGTCAACGTGCCGTTGGTCGGAGTTGGCGGCGTGTCGAGTGCGACTGAAGCGTTGCAGTACATTCTGGCCGGTGCTTCGTTGGTTGGTGTTGGAACCGCAGCGTTGCGGGATCCTCGCGTACCCGCACGCATCGTACGCGACCTGGGGCGATGGTGTGTTACTCACGAAATTTCTGACATCGCCAGGCTTGTCGGCACCTTACAATTTTCCAGATAGCCCATGACAGCGAGTGAGCCGATTGACGTTCGCACCATGGATGCGCAAACAGCATGGAACGAACGCATTCACGGCGTCGCACCAATCGTCGCGCTCGATGTTCCGACGTTTGCGGACGCACGCGCGCTTGTCAGCGAACTCGGCACCTCGTGTTATTTCTACAAGGTTGGCCTGGAGTTGTTTGCGGCCGAGGGACCCCCGGTTGTGAAATGGCTGCGCGAGCAAAACAAGAAAGTTTTTGTCGATTTGAAATTGCATGACATTCCGAACACGGTTTGTAGTGCCGCTCGCGCAATCGCCGCTCTTGGCACAACGCTTTTAACTGTACACGCCAGCGGGGGCGAGGCCATGATTCGCGCAGCCGTTGAGGGTGCGAATGAAGGAAGCGCGTCGGGTCGCCCCTGTGCCGTCCTGGCGGTGACGCTGCTGACGAGCCTTGATGCAGAGGCGGTGAATGCTACGTGGGGGCGAGGGGATGTTTCGATTGAAACCGAAGTCGTTAGACTGGCCGGCATCGCCCTTCGCGGAGGCGCGCGCGGAGTGGTGTGTAGTGGCGCCGAGTTGCCCGCGCTCAAGCAGCGGTTCGGGGACGAGATTTTCACGCTCGTGCCAGGGGTGCGCCTTGCTGGCGGAGACGCACATGATCAGATGCGGGTTATCACCCCAGCATCCGCAATGAATGCTGGAGCCGATTGGCTGGTTTTGGGGCGGGCAGTAACCGCGGCGCCTGACCGATTGAAGGCAATGGAGGCCGTCTGGAGAGAATTGAACGTCGGGTAGCGACTCTGTTTGCCAACTGGCACGGGCACCTTGCTTTAGGCTACTAACCCAACTATTCTCAAGGGCTTGACCCGTTTTGCCGACCCGTCGGCCCTTATCGCACGCGTGCGCGGGATCTCGAATCAACTTGATTTGAGATGCATCACGCGTGATGAAACCAGTAAGAAGTCCGGCCGGCCGTACGCGGTGCGGGAGACTTCATCGGCGCTTGTTCGCCGAAGGTGATACGTGAAAGTACGAAGCAGCGTGAAGCCGATTTGTGAGTATTGCAAGGTCGTCAAACGACAGGGCGTTACTCGCATCATCTGCAAGC
>JBDUAX010000124.1:0-10414 GCA_040004455.1 Gemmatimonadaceae bacterium | reverse complement strand
TCAATCAATCGGAAACCATTCAGGTAAGCCAGAGTTATTTATCCATGCGGAGAAAAGTGCTCATGCGAAAAGCGGTGCTGGCCCATGCGGCCGCTCTTATCGGTGGTCTTATCGTCCTGGCCCCTGTCGTTGCGCCGCTCGCGGCACAGAGCGCACCAGCTTCGACCTGCTCGATTGACCAGAACAAGCCCAAAGAGCTCGCGCTGGCGTGGCTCAGCTTCACGCGCGCACAATCGGCGGCCGCTGGCCCAGCGCGCGATGCGCTGCTCAAGGGGTTGATGAAGGACCTCGTCGACAAACCGGAAAAGTTCAAGGAGAATCCCGGAGGATACAACTACGTGTTGACGCAGGTGTATTCGCTCGAAGTGCTGCAGCCGGGTGGCATGCTGCCAACTACGCGGGGCGCCCTGGGTCTTACTACTCGCCCAACGGAAGCGTTTGATGTGGTAACGGAGTTGGATAACGCTTACAAAGGTATGGAAGCAGCATCGCCTTCGTGCAAAGCGGACGTCGCGCAATCACGCACCAACGAGGCGTGGCTCGCCCTCACCAAGCGGGCGTTCGATGCATCGAATTCCGGACAGGCTGATTCGGCAGTGTACTACGCGAATCGCTCAATGATTTTGAGCAAGGACAATCCGTTTCCGCACCACATTCTCGCTACTGTTGCTCAACAGAAGAACGACATGACCACTGCGGTGAGCGAATGGAAGCAGGTTGTTCAGTTGGCTGGCACCGACACGTCGTACAAGGACATCAAGCAAACCAGCCAATTTTATCTCGGCGTAAACGAACTGCAGGAAGCAGCCAAGAAATCTGGCGAAGCGCAGAAAACCCAGGCGCGTGCGGCCGCGAATTATTTGCGTGAATTCCTGACTGGCAATGCCACGAGCCCGGATGCGCCAAACGTCATGAGCAACTTGTCAACGGCCATCCAGATGTCCGGTGATACGGCGCAGTTGAAAGGCATGTACGCTGATCTGCTTGCGAATCCGGGAAAGTACAGCGAAGCGATTCTGACTATGGGTGGCGTGGTGGCAACGCAGGCCAAGGACATGTCAAGCGCCTTAAAACTCTTTCAATCTTCAGTGGCAGCCGACTCGAATTCGCGCGATGGTTTGCGCAATTTGGCCGCAACTCATTACGGAATGGACCAATTTGAACAGATGTTCAAGCCGTTGCGCATGCTTGTCAGAATTGATCCGAACAACTTCGATGCGGTGATGATGTTTGCGTACGCGTCGCAAGGTTTGGGCAAGGCTACGAAAGATCAAACCGTGAAAAGAGCGTGGACCGATTCACTGATCAAGTATCAGAGTTCCGCAGACAGTCTCAAGGCGAAAGTTGAAGTGACGGGTTTTACGCGCGGTCCGTCATCGGCCGAAGTAACCATTGTCGTCGAGCAGGTTGCGGCGACGGGGGAATCCTACAGCGTCAAGATGGAGTTCATGAATGCCAAAGGCGATGTCATTGGCTCCGATACACAGTCGACCGGAAAGTTTGCCAAGGGGGAGAAGAAAACAGTGAAGTTCAAAGGTAACGCGCCCGGCATCGTTTCATTCAAGTACGGCAAGCTCGGCTGATGCAGAGGGCTTCGGCCCGTTTGGCAATGCAGGCAATTTCGATTGCCTGCATTGCGTTTCAATCAAGAATTGCTGCCTGTCAGGGTGCGCCCGCACATCAAACTCATGCGGGCGCAACGGCATCAGACACCAATGCGTTTCACTGGAACGTTGGCGCAATGGGTAACGGCGTATTAACGAGGGCATCGCCGGCGGTTGCGTCGCGCACGTACACAGAACTGCAATTCGTGCAGCCGGTGCTGATGACGGACTTTCGCTGGCGCACGTTGTCGTTTTATGGTGCGCTGAATGGTGAAGGGTACACGCTTAAACGTGGCGAGTTGAATGCGGGAATTTTCGGCGAAGGTTATGTCGACCGGCGTCACCCGCACACGTTCGTTCACGAAGCGATGCTCACGTGGAATTCGGAATTGTTCACGAATGCCTCTTCGCAAACGCACGTGAATTTTTCACTCGCGGCGGGACGCGGATTTGTGCCGTTTGGCAGTGACGATCCCATGATGCGCCCGCTTGAGAAATATCCGGTCAATCATCATCACTCGCAGATTATTGAACGACAGCAAGGCATTGTCGCACTGCAAATTGCGCGTGGCGATCGTTTTGCCGCGATTGAATTCACGCGCTTTAACGGAGACGAACCGATCGGCCCGTTTAAAGGACCGCGATGGTCGCGCACTGGCGATTCGTGGTCAACGAGACTGACGCTGCAACCGCTGGATGGATTCGAAATTTCTGCCAGTCGTGCGCAGGTTTTGTCACCGGAATTGCAGCAGGGAGGCGCGTTTGATCACGCACAGCGCAACGTGTTGGCTCGTTTTGAAAAAACGACAGCCAGCGGCGCTACTCGTTACCTGTTGGCCGAATGGGCTCGCACCGACGAAATTACCAATCATCGCACAGCGTTTATGGACAACTCGGCGCTTGTCGAAGGGGCTTACGGCTGGCGTTGGTTGCAATTGTCCGCCCGTTTCGAGGACACAGACCGCTCCGAACAAACGCGTTTACGCGATCCGTTTCGTGAGCCATTGGGGCACGTGGATTTTCAGATTTTGGGAGTGACGCAGTGGAAGGTTGCGACAGTTGGAATTGCAGGCCCGTCGCTGACCAATCGCTTCTTGCATGCCACGCCGTTTGTGGAAGTTGGGCGCGCTGTTCCCACCGCGCGTCACGAGCCATCAGCGTTTGAACCAATACTTTTTTATGGCAAACCAACTTTATGGTCGTTCACCGCTGGTCTTCGACTACAAACGGGAACCATGCGCGCGCGAATGGGTCGTTATGGAGTGCTGGCCAACTCGAACAACATCATGTCATCCACGATGAAAGGGATGTAACCGATACAATGTCGAAGAAACTTTTTCGCACCGCATCGCTGCTGACGATTGGCGCATTTCTTGTTGTTGGCTGCAGCGAGCCGCTCCCGTACGAGGCGCCAGTGGTCATGCCCGTCGACAGCTCCGCAATCGCAGGTGCCTCTCCCGTCGATTTGACACTCCTGGGGCATGGCCTCGTTCAAGATCGGTACTCGGGAGAAGTGTGGGTGCGCGGAAGTACGGCCTACACAAGTACCTGGAATTTTCGTGGCATCAATGGTGGTGACGCGATCAAGATCTGGGACGTAAGCGGCAACCAGCCGGTGCTGGTCGATTCAGTGATAGTTGCGAACGCTGGCACGACGGGTGATGTGCAGGTGTCCGATGACGGGAACTTGTTGGCGGTGGCCGTCGAGCCAACGGGCTACGGCGCCCTCGCGCTGTATTCGCTTGCGAACCCGCGCAAGCCGCAGCTCATCACGCGATATAGCTCGCAGAATCTCATTTCCGGAGTTCACACCGCCGAAATTTCGCGAGTGGGTGGCGTGCTCTACGCATTCTGTTCAATTGACCCAGCCAGCGGCGTGCCCGCGAAACTGGTGATTCTCAATCTGACAAATCCTGCGACGCCGGTTGAAGTGACCGTGCTAACACTGGGCGCGCCGTTTCAGCACGACGTGTTTGTTCGAAACGGCCTGTTGTTTACTGCCGAGTGGAATAATGGTGTTGGGATCTGGGATATTGGCGCGACGAGTGGCTCCGTGGCCGCGCCGAAGCGATTGGGTTTGTTGAAAACGATTGGTGGCCAGGTACACAACATCTACTGGTACATCGACCCGACGAATAACAGCAAGCGATTCGCATTCATTGGGGAGGAAGGTCCCGGACAAATTGGATTCTCGTCGGCCGGAAATATTCACGTCGTCGACATTTCCGACTTTTCGGCGCTGAAAGAAGTGGCGGTGTACTCGGTAGCCGGCGCCGGCGTACATAACTTTTCAATGGACGAGGACAAGGGTTTGTTGTACGCCGCGTACTACAACGCAGGAATTCGAGTGCTCGACGTTCGTGGTGACCTTGGCGTCTGTTCTGCTGGACAGAAAACAGCGGACGGACGCTGCGACCTGGCGTTGATGGGGCGCGAAAAGGCACGCGTGCTGGGCAATACTGACCTCGGCATCGATTACGTGTGGGGCGTGCAGTACGTCAACGGATCGCTGTACGCGACCGACATGATTACCGGACTTTGGAAATATCAGGGTGCAACGCGATAAGCGCTGAGCGCTGAGACCAAAAACGGTCGTTCGCGAATAGGGGGCGTGACCCTTCCCCAGCGAGCGCCTCGGCGCGATCCTTCCCTCCCATGCGGCGAACCCTCCTTCTAATCGGGGTGCTGCTCGTTGCTCACATAGCGTTGCTGCTGGTGAGGCCGAGTGGTGCTTCTGTCGCCGCCACAGGAGACGGATTGGACGTTGGTATCGTCTTCGATGTGGGCGGACGCGGCGACAAATCTTTTAACGATGGTGCGTATCTCGGTGGCGTGCGTGCCGTGCGCGACCTGGGTGCGCGCGTTCGTTACGTGGAACCCGGCGAGGGCTCTGATCGCGAGTCGGGATTGCGATTGCTTGCAGCCGAAGGAATGGATCTCGTTATTGGAGTAGGATTTATTTTCAGCGACGACATCAAGGTTCTCGCGAAAGAATATCCGAACGTAAAATTTGCTGACGTTGATTACGCGGTGCCCACGGATAGCACGGGCGCCCCGCTTCCGATGCCTGACAACCTTGTTGCGTTGAAATTCCGTGAAGAACAGGGATCGTTTGTAGTTGGCGCGTTGGCTGCGCTTGTGGGTAAGTCGAAAAAGGTGGGCTTCATTGGCGGCATGGACATCGCGCTCATTCACAAGTTCGAAGCAGGCTATCGCGCGGGTGTGAAGTACGTGTGCGCCGACTGCGAAGTGATTGCGCAATACGCGGGTGTTACGCCCGAAGCATTTCGCAATCCCGGACGCGGAAAAGAACTCGCGCTCAGTCAATATGGCCAAGGTGTAAACATCATTTTTCAGGCTGCCGGATCAACGGGGCTTGGTGTGTTTGAAGCAGCGCGATCGGCCAACAAGCTCGCGATTGGTGTTGATGCCGATCAATACGCAGAAGCGCCCGGACACATTTTGACATCGATGGTGAAAGGCATTGATGAATCGGTGTTTCAAGCGGTGAAGGCCGTCAAGGAAAACACCTTCAAGGGTGGTGTACAGCAATTTGGATTGGCAGAGAAGGGCGTTGGTTATGTGTACGATCAAAACAACAAAGCGCTCATTCCCGATTCCATTCGCACGCGATTGCAGCAAATAGAAGTTGAGATTATTGCCGGGCGTATCAAGGTGCCGAGTACGCGATGAGCACGTTCGACAGCGAAATACCTGAGACTTCGCCGAGCGGTTCGATGGTGCCGCCGCGTGGTCGTGTCGCGGTGGCGACTGATGACGGCAGCGACGCGAAGTGGGCTGTGCGCATGAACGGAGTTGCGAAATCATTTGGAGCGGTGCGTGCCAATCGTGATGCGTCGTTGAACGTTCACGTTGGAGAAATTCACGCCCTTGTTGGCGAGAATGGTGCCGGTAAGTCGACGTTGATGCGCATCCTGAGCGGATTGTACGCGCCGGACGCCGGTACGATTGAAGTGTTGGGAAAGGATGTTACCGGCTGGAAAACACCCGATGCAATTGCGGCGGGTGTTGGCATGGTGCATCAGCATTTCATGCTCGTACCAACGTTGACTGTTGCCGAAAATGTGGTGTTAGGGCAGGAACCGTTGTCGGGGTTCACGCTCGATCGCAACAAGGCGCTGGCCGATGTTCGCGCGTTGAGTGCGCGCACGGGTCTTGCGGTTGATGCCGATCGACTCGTTTCCGATTTGAGTGTTGGTGAAGCGCAGCGCGTTGAGATTTTGAAGGCGTTGTATCGCGGCGCCCGCGTGTTGATTCTTGACGAGCCAACGGCCGTGTTGTCGCCGCCAGAGGTGCGCGAGTTGTGGCAAGTACTGCGCACGCTGCAGGAACAGGGAGACACCGTTGTGTTGATCACGCATAAACTTGATGAAGTCATTGAGATTTCATCGGCGATTACCGTGATGCGTGCGGGCAGTACTGTCACGCGCTTGCAAACCAGCGATACCACTCCGCGTGACATTGCGCGCGCGATGGTCGGACGCGATGTGAGTTTGGCGCTCGACATGATTCCCGGCGTGCGTATTACGCACGAGCACGAAGCACCGATGCCGCCGGCGCCGACCGGCCCTGCCGCGATGCGTGTTGAAGGATTGACTGTTGCGAGCGATCGCGGCACCAACGCCGTCAACAACTTGTCATTTGCAATTGCGCCGGGGGAAGTGTTTGGAATTGCCGGCGTTGAAGGCAACGGGCAAACAGAATTGTTGGAAGCGTTGTCGGGACTTCGGCGCACGAAGAGTGGGCGCATTTTCCTCGATGACATTGAGTTTTCAACGATGGATGTGCGGGAACGTGCCGATGCAGGCTTGTCGCACATTCCAGAAGACAGGCATCGTCGTGGACTCGTGCTCGACTACTCTATTGCCGACAACCTCATACTCGGCAGACAGCATCGCTTCAGTAGTGGTTTCTCGATGAATCGCGAGGCGATTGAGGCCGAAGCGATCGCGCAAATCAAGGCGTTTGATATTCGCCCGCCCGATGCATCGGTGCCGGCGCGTGCGTTGTCGGGAGGCAACCAGCAGAAGATTGTTATCGCACGTGAAATGGGGCGCGAGTTTCGTGTGTTGCTGGCAGCGCAACCAACGCGCGGTGTTGACGTTGGTGCAATTGAGTTTATTCACGCGCAGCTGCGCAAAGCGCGTGATGCGGGCAAGGGTATTTTGCTGGTGTCGGCCGATCTTGCAGAGGTGTTGGCGTTGTCTGATCGAATTGCCGTGATGTACGGCGGACAATTTGCGTGCGTGTTGCCGGCGAAGGATTGCGACGCGGAACGACTTGGACCGTACATGACGGGAGCGAACGGGTGAGCGCGGCTACGAGTACGACTGGCAAAAGCGAAATGCGCAGGCGTTTCGAAGAAACGTTGCTGCCGCCAATTGTTGCGATCATTATCGCGATGGTGGTTGGCGATTTGTTGATTCTGACGTACGGTCAATCGCCAGCGACGGTGTATCGCCTGTTGCTTGATGGAACGTGGGGCAACTGGTACGGCTTTGGTCAAGTGTTGTACAAAGCCACGACGCTTACGTTTACCGGGTTGGCATTTGCGTTGGCAGGTCGTGCAGGATTGTTCAACGTTGGGGCGGAAGGACAACTCGCTATGGGCGGGTTTGCGGCGGCACTTGCGGGGCTCGCGTTGCCAGTCGGAACGCCTGCGATAGTTGCAATTCCCATCTGTGCCATTGCAGCAATGTTGGCGGGGGGCGCGACTGGTGCGATTCCGGGCGTGTTGCGTGCGAAGTTCGGCGCGAGTGAAGTGATCGTGACCATCATGCTCAACTTCGTGGTGCTCGCGTTACTCAATTACATCATCACGGCGCGTTTGCATGTGCCGGAAACACTGCACACTCCGGAAATGCATGCGGGTGCCGTTGGCCGACTGGCCGACTCGTTCGCTTCGTTTCACGGAAGCGCCGCGAACTGGACCGTGATTGCCGCATTTCTGGCGGCGTTGGCGATGTGGCACTTCCTGTTTCGTTCGCGCGGCGGTTATGAATTGCGGGCCGTTGGATTGCAGCCCGATGCCGCAGAATACGGTGGCGTTTCGGTATCGCATGTCATGTTGAAGACGATGATGTGGTCGGGCGCAATTGCGGGGCTTGGTGGCATCAATTTCGTGTTGGGCTACAAGCGCTATTACGAAGAAGGGTTTGCAACGGGTGCCGGTTTCCTGGGCATCGCCGTCGCACTCGTTGGCCGCAATCATCCCATCGGCATTCTGTTTGCAGCGTTGTTGTTTGGAACGCTGTCGCAGGGTGGATTGGCGGTGAACGCCATTGTTCCCAAGCAGCTTGTCGACATTCTGCAGGCCGTTGTGATTCTCGCCGTGGCAACGGCAGTGCCGGAGGTGCAGCGACAATTGCGTGCGGCGGCGGCATCAGTTGCGCGTTCGGTCACATCCAGGGCGGCGACGACGGACGGTTCCAAATGAGCGCGCTTGGATTTGGCTTGCAGGCCATTCGCATTTCGATTCCGTATTTGCTGGCGGCCGCTGGTGGTGTGATGTCAGAGCGCGTTGGTGTCATCGCGCTTGGTCTGGAAGGGTTGATGCTGTCGGGCGCATTTGGGGCGGCATTGGGGAGCTACTACGGCGGCAGTCCGTGGGTTGGGCTGCTTGGTGCGGTCGTTGCCGGATTGGTGATCACATCAGTGTTGGCCGTTGCGACTCTTCGATTCCGCGCGGATCAGGTTGTCACGGGTGTTGCGATCAATTTGCTGGTAGTGGGTGTAACGCGATTCTATTTGCGACTCGCGTTTGGCAGCGCGTCGAATTCACCTCGCGTTCCGGGGTTTGGTGGCGAGGGTGCCGGAATATTTGCTTCCTTCGAGAATCCAATTGTGTACATCGGGCTCGTCGCGCTACCGGCGCTGGGTTGGTTGCTGTATCGCACGCCGTTTGGATTGCGTGCGCGCGCCGTTGGCGAAAAGCCTGAGGCGGCGGCGACCCTGGGTGTTGCGGTAACCATGCTCCGCGTGAAGGGGTTGATGCTATCGGGGACGCTCGCAGCATTGGGTGGTGCGTACCTCGCGCTTGATCAACATCAGTTCACCGATGGCATGACAGCTGGACGCGGCTTCATTGCATTGGCCGCTGTAATTTTCGGTCGTTGGGAGCCGGTGCGTGTTGGTATTGCGTGCGTGCTTTTTGCGGCCGCCGAAACGTTGCAAATACAGTTGCAAGGTGCGCAACTCGTTCCTTCTCAATTCGTCGAGATGATTCCGTACGTGCTGACCATAATTGCATTAGCGGGCGTTGTTGGACGCTCGGTTCCACCGGCTGCGCTGGGCAAGGTTGAATGAGCGTGACGCCAGTGAGTCCAGGGTCGGGTTCAAATGAAAGACCAACACCAGCGTCGGCGGCGGAGAGCATTGCTACCGCGAGCGCGACAGCGGAATTCCCGATTGAAGGCATGGAGAATTCGGGAAAGTTGACGGTGCTGATGATGACCGCGTTCATGGACATGGTTGGCACGCTGATGATCGTGCCGCTCATGCCATTTTACGCGACGAAGCTCGGCGCAAGCGGATTGATGGTGACAATGCTGGCGTCGTCGTTTTCGGTTGCGCAGCTCATCAGCGCACCGATGTGGGGGCGCGTTTCTGATCGCTACGGGCGTCGTCCCGCACTATTGATTGGACTGTTCGCGTCGTCCATCGCATTTCTTGTTTTTGCGTTCGCCGATTCGTTATGGCTTTTGTTTTTGTCGCGTCTTATTCAGGGTGCGGGAGGTGGCACCGTCAGCGTGGTGCAGGCCTACGTTGCTGACGCGACGAAACCGGAAGACCGCGCGAAATCGTTGGGTTGGTTGTCGGCCGTAACCAATGCTGGTGTTGCCGTGGGTCCGGTAATCGGATCGTGGGTGCAGCACTTCGGTGTGCATGCGCCCGGTTTGTTTGCTGCATCGTTGTGTGTCATCAACATTGTTTTCGCGTGGCGCTATTTGACTGAAGCGCGCCAGTCGAGTGCTGGAGAAAAAAAAGCGGCCAAGCCGCGCACCTCGCGTGAAGCGGTGTCGCGCGTTGTCAGCCATCCCAATGAACCGGCTTCGCGATTGATATTCATTTACTCAATTGCAATTGGCGCATTTCAGGGTGTGACATCATTGCTCGCGCTTTTTCTCGCGTGGCGATTTGGTGTTACGGCCGACACCATCGGTTATTTCTTCATGTACATCGGCATCCTGAGTGTGGGGATGCGCGCAGGGGTTCTACCGAAGCTGCTTGACAGGTTTGGTGAAGCACGCCTTTCACGATACGGACTGGTGTTTTTAAGCGTTGGACTCATTGGTCTTTCGTTTTCGCATGACTATCTCACACTCGCACTATTTGTGGGCTGTTTCCCCGTTGGCACGGCGCTCACTTTCCCGTGCGTTACCGCCATGTTGTCGCGAGTGATCAGCAGTAACGAGCGCGGATTGTACATGGGAGTGCAACAGACATTCGGTGGAATTTCACGCGTGATATTTCCGTTGTTGTTTGGATTGGCGTGGGATAAAGTGAGTCATCCATCGCCGTTTCTGTTCTCGGCGGTGCTCGTCGCGGCTACGTTGTTGTTGGGGCGTGATTTGGAGAAATACGCGCCGCGGATGGTGAAGCCGGCGCGCGCGGCGGGGTAACGGCGAACGGCACAAGAGAAACGCGAATCATACGGAGCACGCGGATTGCTGCGACCGGGAGCAGATTTTGCAGTGAAGCGCGGCGAATTTGATGGACAAACGGCGAACCACGAGAATTTCAATTGACGTGAATTGAACGTGTTTGACGTTGGGATTGCACGTTTAACG
>JBDUAX010000539.1:0-3104 GCA_040004455.1 Gemmatimonadaceae bacterium | reverse complement strand
CGGTCAGGAGCACGTGAAACGCATCTGCCGACGCGACCATGCCCAGGAGTCCATTTCCGCAATTCATGTGCACTACCGTGTCGCCATCATTCACCACCGCGTGTAGTGCGAGCATCTGCGCGGCGGGATCGGCCCGTCCATTGGAAAATACCCCCGATTTCGTCGCCAACTGATAGCGCTGGCCACCGATGGTTTCGACGATGCTTTGCCAGTCGCGGTAGGTGCTGGGGGAGCCGAGTGCGAGGCGGTAGCGGCCGTCGTTGTTCGAGCCTGAATTTGCTGACATTCGAGAATGTTAAACGGTTATAGTTACACCGGTGCGTCGGCATTCGCGACGGCCTTCCGGCGCTCAAGACGCACGTGTAAAATCGAAAGGCGCTGATCAATATTTTTGTTCCCAAACGGTTTTCCATGCGCCCCATATACGCAAGTTCATCCGGCCAGGCAAGAATGCTATTCGAAACGGAGTCTAGATGATTGTCCGCATGTGGAGCGCGCGCGCGATTGAGGCCAAAGTGCCCGTCTATCTTGCGCACTTTCACGATTCCGTACTTCCTCAGCTGCAAGGACTTAGCGGATTCCTGGGCGCCACTGTAATGCACCGGGAAATTTCCGTTGGTGAAATTGAAATTATAGTCCAAACCCGATGGCAATCGATGATGGCCGTGCGCGCCTTCGCAGGCGAGCACGTAGAAGTTGCCGTAGTCGACGAATCAGTAGTTGCCGTTTTGAATGACTACGATCGCACGGTTCGTCATTTCAAGATGGAACTCGATACCGGCGCGAAGTAGCGAACAGAGAATGCCGCTGTGAATCAGATTTGATCAAGGGGATGAGATCAAGGTCACCATCACGCTGTGAACGGAGATCACACCATGACGCCGGCGAATGGTCTCAAGCAAATCGGATTGCAGAAGTGGATCGCGTTGTTCTCTCGAGGGTCGGATGCGTGGGCTGAGTATCGGCGTACGGGAAATCAGGCGTGACTCGTTCCGGGGCCGGCGGCGCTTCTTACGCAGATTCCGCGTCGCATTCCCCATGCGGTTGATGAGAAGTCGGTGAACGTCGGAAGTCGCACGGCAACGGTCGCTGCGTATATGTGGCGGGTCCGTTTTGTTTGTGTGGCGGAAAAGCAAGTGCAACAGCGAAACGCGGATCTGACGGATCACGCGGATTGCTCTTTATGAGAGCCGCCATCCAAAAGCTGCGTTTACGCAAATCAAAGAAAAGGATCTCAACCGTTCGAATCGGGTGCGACGACCTGGAATCGCGTTATGAACGGATCCGCGTGATCCGAAAGATCCGCGTTTCGCTGTTTTGGCTAGCCGTCCGGTTTGCACAAAGCATAGCACCAGGCCTGCGCGCCGCATAAGCTCAGAAATCCCCCACTTGATTGCCCTCCGACAAGCAAACATGGCCAACGCAATTCGCACCCAGACATTCACTGAATCGGTCATCCGCGAGATGTCTCGCGTTGCCAAAGAACACAACGCCATCAACCTGGCGCAGGGCTTTCCTGATTTCCCGATGCCTGCCGCCATGAAGAAGGCCGCGTGCGATGCGATCAACGACGACATCAATCAGTACGCGGTGACGTGGGGATCGCCGGTGCTGCGCAATGCAATTGCGGACATGTACAAACGTCGCTTTAACATGAGCGTCGACCCAGAGCGCGAATTAACCGTGTGCTGCGGCGCCACCGAAGCGGCGGCGTCGGTGTTTCTCGCGCTGCTCAATCCTGGCGATGAAGTGTTGATTTTTGAGCCGTTCTACGAAAACTACGGCCCCGATGCAATTTTGTGTGGCGCCGTTCCAGTGTTCGTGCCGCTCATTGCACCCAATTGGACGTTCGATATGGATGCGCTCAGGAAATCCATTACGAAACACACCCGTGCATTAGTACTGAATTCACCGCACAATCCAACGGGCCACGTTTTTCATCGCGACGAACTCGCAGCAATCGCCGAGTTGTGCATTGAGCACGATATCATGGTGATAACTGATGAACCGTACGAACACATCATCTTCACCGGCGAACACATTCCCATGGCGAGCATGCCAGGAATGGCCGATCGCACCATCACGATTTCGAGCTTGAGCAAGACGTTCAGCATTACCGGTTGGCGACTGGGCTACGCAATTGCATCGGCCGAACGGTCGCAAGCTATTCGCAAGGTTCACGATTTCCTCACCGTCGGTGCACCCGCGCCATTGCAACACGCCGCGGCAATCGGCTACGCGTTCGACGAGTCGTACTACAAAGGAATGTCAGACGAATATCGAGCGCGTCGCGATTTTCTCGCGGGACCGCTGCGCGAGGCGGGATTTCAATTTGCAATGCCCGAAGGCGCGTATTATTTCCTCGCCGATTTTTCGGCGCTCAGCAGCGACGACGATGTTACCTTCGCAAAGTGGATGACGCGGGAGATCGGCGTTGCGACGGTTCCGGGGTCGAGCTTCTTCCGACCAGGTTCGGCAGCCGGAAAGAAGTACACCCGATTCGCATTCTGTAAGACGGAAGCCACGCTGGCCAAGGCGGTTGAGAAGCTGTCAAAATTGGCGTTAGCGGGGCGCCACGCATAACGGATAACGCGTGAACAGATCTTTGGGGTGATTGCCTTTCATTTTCATGGTTTGGTCTGCGGTTGCGAGCAGCGCGCGTTAACGAATTTCGTTCACTGCGTTGTGGTTTACCGTCGTACGTAATACGCCAGGGCCGTTAACACGTGACGCCTGTACGTTGACAGTGACCAGAGACCTGTTGCGATCGATAGTCGCCATCGTGTTTTGTTTGAGGGTGCTGGTGCACTACGCGAAGACGGTCGCAGTACGAAGAGTATAAAATGCGGTGCGAGGCAATGCGGCGAAGCCGCATTGCCTCGTTTCATTTGATTTAGCAGTTAACAAATGTAGAACAAATCAAGACGCCATCCATCGAACGCGTTGAACTCCTGGCAACGTGTAAACGTTCACGCGTCACGTGTTAACGGCCCTGGCGTGTAACGTGCAACGTTAAACCACAACGCGGTCAACGAATGCAGTACACGCACAACACCAGATATCAGACATCAGACATCAGACATCAGACATCAGACAAACCAGGC
>JBDUAX010000538.1:0-3107 GCA_040004455.1 Gemmatimonadaceae bacterium | reverse complement strand
TATAGCCTGCGAGCAGTTTGGAGAAATAGGTTGCGCCCCAAACATCGCCGCATCCAGTCGGATCTCCATCACCAATCACGTTTGCAATTTCTGCGGGAACCAACGCAGTACGCACTGCGCCGAAGTTTCCAGCGCCACCGCGCGACGATGTGGAAAGTCCAGAACGTGATGCGCGATCCGATAATCGCTCAAATCCCGGTGCCGCGACGTACACAACGCCTTGTCTGCCAAGTGTCACGCACAAGCACGATGTGCCCGCGGCCATTGCGGTAGCCGCCAACGCCATGGGATCGGGCGCCATCATGGCCATTTCTTCTTCATTGACTTGAAGTACATCAAAACAGGCGCACCACTCCGCGACATCTGGCAGCGGACGCAGCGTGCGACGCCCATCGGCTTGCACCGCCCACATCAGCATGTGCAAGTCACAATGAATGGGCACGTCGAGATGACGGCGAATCATCTGCACTGTTGGCAAATCCAATTCCCAGCCGCTCAGAAAATTCACGAACAGTGCATCGAGTCGCGCAGCGTCTAGCACAGGTTTGAGCGCCTGCCATGTCCAGGCCGGAACTCCGCCGGTCAGGATCTCAGTACGGCGTTCGGCGTCGGTGTAGCGCAACTCAACGCGCTGATTCGGATAGGGCACCGCAATCAATTCTGCGTCCGGGGCCATGCGCTTAAGCGTTTTGCAGAAGACGCGTGCGCGATCGGCCAGATCTTCGCCGACTTTCAGAATCGGCACAATTTCCCAATCGTCAGTCAAGGCAGCGTCGAGCCCCGCCAGTGTGTACGTAATCCCCCCCCATTCCTCGACGGGCACCGCACGTTTGTCGCGTCCATAAATAACGTCCCACACGAACGTGCCGATCACACCGATGCGAAGTTTTTTCTTCCCTGCGGAAATACTTTGGTCCGCGTGCGCGCCCCCTTTCAAGTCTACGCCAATCGTTTCCGATCCCATCACCGAATCCTCTCCGCCCCCGGCCTCGTCGCTCACGAAACCATCTGCGCGCGAAACGTCGCCACCGCACCAACCACACCCGCTGTTCCCGGCAGCTCACCCGGCACAATGCGACACGCCGCTACCGCCGGCTTGAATGCGCGACGACGCACTTCATTCCGAAGGGGCTCAAACAACGCCTCCCCCGCCTGCGTAACGCCCCCCGCAACCACCACCACATCGGGATTAAACACGTTCAACAAGTTCGCGAGGCCAGTTCCCAGAAAGCGCGCCGTATCACGCACCACTTCGCGCGCGACGAGATCGCCCTGCTTCGCCGCTTCGTAAACGGTCGCCGCCGTAATGTTTTCCAAATCGCCACCAACCAAATCGGGCAACGACGACTTGTCACCGGCACGCAAAGCCTCGCGCGCGCGCTCCGCGATGTTCGGTCCCGACGCGTATGCCTCAAGACACCCATAGTTACCGCAATTGCAGCGGCGTCCTGCTTGATCAATCGTCATGTGGCCAATTTCACCAGCTACGTCGCTCGAACCATGATACAACTTGCCATCGACAATCAGCCCGCCACCAATGCCGGTGCCGATGGTAATGCCAACAACATTTTTCGCCCCGCGCGCCGCGCCAATCCACCACTCACCCAGCGTTGCGCAATTCGCGTCGTTATCAAGCGAGCAGGGAAGTCCAACTGCATCTGATATTTTTTGACGCAGCGGAAAGTCGCGCCACCCCAAATTCGGCGTGAAAATTACAAGCCCCTTTTCGCGATCCAGTGGGCCGGGCGCACCAATACCAACACCGGCAATATCGCTGCGCTTCGCACCGGTTTCGGCAAGCGTTTGCGCAATGGTCTTCTCCACCATTTCCACCATGCGATCGACCACGCCGCTCGATCCACCTTCGGAATGCGTGGGCGTGCTTTGCATCGCATACTGCTCGCTTCCGTCAACCGACATGGAGCCAACAACGATGTTGGTTCCGCCGAGGTCGACGCCGACAATAAAAGATTTGCGTGCTGCGGCCATGGATGGAGAATCTCGAAGTAAACGAAATGCGAATGTCGAAGCAGATACGGTGAAATCACGCATCGTTGAACCCCCCACGCCAGCCTTGCTCGCGGCGGAAACCGTTTCAGGTCGCGTTCGACTGTATCTGCTCCAGCGATTCCGCAACGAGCGCCGGCGTCAATTCCTTCATGCACTTCCAATGACCCAGCGGACACGTCTGCGGCCCGTGCGCATTGCATGGCCGGCAAGCCAGCTGCTCCATTCCCAGAATTGTGTGCTTCGGAGAGAGGGGGCCGAATCCGAACGATGGCACGGTCGGTCCAAACAGCGCGACCGTCGGTGTTCCCATCGCTGAAGCCAAATGCAGCGGCGACGAATCGTTGGTGACGAGCGCAACTGAGCGTGATATCAGGTTCGCCGACGCGAGCAGCGACAATTTCCCGGTGGCATCAATCGCTGGCGGTGCGCCGAACGCGCGCAACTGTTCATCGATTGCGGCGGCAAGCGCCGCATCCCCGGCGCCGCCGATGACAACAACCCGATGCTTTGAAAGATGCGAATTCTGCGCAATAGCGTTCGCCAGTGCATCGTACGACGGCCAGCGTTTTGTGGCCCACGCACTGCCTGGTGCCAATGCAATGAGCGAATCACTTGAACGTACGCCCGCGTCGTTCAGCAGTGCATCAACAGTCGTCGCATCGACGTCATTTGGAAACAACGAAGGGCGCAAAGTCTCCGCCGGCATATCCTTGGGCGATGCCGATGCCAACTGCCACAACCGCACCGCGTGATGCAAGTCGCGCCGATACGGAATCTGTTTCGTGTAAAACAATCGCGCCGATGACGACTTGAACCCAACGCGCTCACTGATGCCGCCGAGAATTGCGAGCCACGCGCTCCGCACAGAACCTTGCGCAAGATATGCAACACGGGCACCGCGCGGCTCGCGACCATTTGGTGTTTCGCGCCACCGAATTTCGTTCGACACGCGCTTCAAACCGCGAAACCCACGCGCCGCACCGCGCTTGTCGAACACAATTACATCACGTACCGCCGGATGGTTCGCGAGCAACACCGCATTGGCCGGCGTCGCAACCACATCAACCGCACCACGCTCTGCCAATCGCTCGAGTAAA
>JBDUAX010000123.1:0-10491 GCA_040004455.1 Gemmatimonadaceae bacterium | reverse complement strand
TCCTGGCGTTGGTCGCGCTGTTGACCGAGTGGGCCTCGCGACGGTTGCGGGGAGCAAAGTAGTAGTGGTCAGACTCGTATGAAGAGTAGTTGTCTGCCATCGTTCACAACAACGGTCATTCGATGAGCAAAGTCGCATTCATTTCGAATTCCGATTGCGGACGACATGACACCGGCTGGCAACATCCGGAACATGTTGGTCGATTGCGCGCAATTCCGCGTGCACTGCGAAACGATATCGCATTGTATGAAGCGCTGCTGCATGTAGAAGGCAGGCATGCAACGGTTGAGGAAATTGCACTTTCGCACGATGAGAATTACATCGCGAGCGTGCAGGCCACCGTGAACGCCGGGGGCGGTCGCCTCGATGCCGACACCGTTGTCAGCGAGGGATCGTGGGACGCTGTCACTGCAGGTGCTGGCTGCGTCCTTGACGGTGTTGACATGGCTTTTGACGGACGCGCCAGGCGAAATTTCAGTGCAGTACGTCCACCGGGGCATCATGCGCTGCGTGCTGGGTCAATGGGCTTCTGCGTATTGGGAAACGTCGCGATCGCGTCGCAATACGCACTGGCTCGCAACGACTGCAAGCGCGTGCTGATTGTCGATTGGGATGTGCATCACGGCAACGGCACGCAAGCGCTCGTTGAACACGACGAACGGGTTCACTTCGTGTCGATGCACCAATGGCCGTGGTATCCGGGCACGGGCGCGGCCGACGACTTCGGCCCGCACCACACGGTCTCAAACGTGCCAATGCCGCCGTCGCTTGCGCCGGACCGCTACGTGAACGCGCTGCTTGCCGCGGTCGATTCCTCGACGAAGAACTTCACCCCCGACCTGGTCCTCATTTCCGCCGGCTTCGACTGTCTCGCGGGCGACCCGTTGGGGGCGTTCACGCTCACCAACGACCACATCACGCAGCTCACGCGCGAACTTGTTGAGCGCGCTAACACGTGGTGCGGCGGGCGCATCGTCAGCGCCCTTGAAGGCGGCTACGCCCCCGACCCGGTTGCCTCAGCCGTGATGGCCCACCTGGCCGCACTGGCCTGATGAGAGGTGGGACTGAGCGTTAGAATTCGTCAGAGTCCGCGTGACGGCTTCGCCGTTGTGTCATCGCGTCAAAGAAAAAAACGAGTTCTTTCTACCAGGGGGCGCATTGGCAACACCCGTCAGCATGAACCACGTCTCCTGGGGACCCCATGTTCATGATCCGCAATATCCGCTGGTGGTATTTCGCGGCGACGATGGATCGGATGTGTTGGACTGTCACCCGCGCGACGTTGCGTCGCTGCTTAATTCAAAAGGCGCGTTGTGGGTGGACATTGATTCAAGCAATCGCACGCAACACGCGATGCTCGAAAAAGTGTTTCACTTTCATCCGTTGGCCATTGAGGACACGCTTAATCCGAGTTCGCGCGTCAAACTCGAAGAATATCCGGGCTATCTGTTCATCGTCATTCGCGGTGTTGCGTTCAGAAATCAAACGGAAGACCCATACGATCTCGAAACGACCGATCTCTATGCGTTTCTTGGGCCTAATTATCTCGTGACTGTGCATTCGGGAGTGTTGCCGGCAATCACGCTTGCGGCGGGACACCTGCGGCGCTCGCCCGATTTCATGCAACGCGGTGTTGAACGTGTGTTGCATCTCGTGCTCGACGAAACCATTGACGGATTTTTCCCGATCCTGAACAAGATCGACGAGTTTCTCGATACCATCGAAGAACGCGTGTTTGTGAAGTTCGACGAGTCCGCCTTGCGAGACATTTTCAATGTCAAACGTTTGGTGCTTTCGCTTCGTCGCTATCTACAACCGTCGCGCGAAGTCATGAACGTGCTCACCAACCGCCCAACCGCGCTGCTGACGGCCGAAACGCAGGTCTATTTCCGCGACATTTATGACCACGTGCTGCGCATCAACGATTCGCTCGATACCTATCGCGAATTGTTAAGCAGCACGATGGATTCGTACCTCACGCAGGTTTCGAATCGCCTCGGGCTCACGACCAAGGCGCTTTCGGTTGTCGCAACGATGTCATTGCCCTTCGTGGTGGTGAGTGGCATGTGGGGCATGAACTTCACCAAAATCCCGTTGTCCGGTTGGCCGCACGGGTTCTGGTTCATGGTAGCTATTCAACTCATACTCGGCATGATCTTGCTGTGGTATTTGCGTAAGAAGAGTTTGCTATGATGGATTCCAATTCCCGGACGACCTCCTCCAGCGACTGGGGCGTCTAGATGTTCTGTCCGGAATGCGGAACGTGGAATCGCGCTGCCGCCGCGCGATGTTCGCGCTGCGGCGCTGAACTTCCTGAAGTGTCAGCGCCACCATTAGGGGAGCCCGATGAAGAGTTGGGCGAGTTACGACGCGCGACGGGCAATCGCTACACAATCGTCAAGCGTTTGGGCAGCGGCGGAATGGCGCACGTGTATCTCGCCCGTCACGCCGCACTCGCGCGGCCGCTCGTGATCAAAGTGCTCCATCGCAACCTGGCGCGTGATCCCGAAATGCGTGAGCGTTTTCGTCGCGAGGCCGAAGCGGCTGCTCGTCTCGTGCATCCATTTGTTTGCGCAATTACCGACATGGGAAGTTCGGGTGATCTCGAGTATCTCGTGATGCCGTATTATGCCGGTGGGTCGCTCGCCGACTTGCTTGGTCGCCAACGCACGTTGCAAGCGGGAGCCGCCGTCGCAACGGCCGTGCAGGTTGCGTGCGCACTCGACTATGCGCATCGCCGAGGAGTCGTTCATCGCGACATCAAACCGGACAACATTTTGTTTGATGAAGATGGCAACGCAGTTCTCACGGATTTCGGCATCGCAACTGCGCGCTTTCACGGGCGCCTGACGGTTACCGGCCGGGCGATGGGAACTCCGCATTACATGTCCCCCGAGCAGGCGATGGGCAAACTTGTCGATGGACGCAGCGACCTGTACGCCGTTGGACTTCTCCTCTACGAAATGCTGCTCGGCAAACCACCATTCGATGGTGACGATTCGTACGCAGTCGGATATAAGCACGTGCACGAACAACCCGTTCCACCGAATCAGGTCGATCCCCGCATTTCGGTCATGCTAAGTCAGATCATCATGAAATGCCTGGCAAAACCGGCGAACGAGCGCTACGATCGCGGATTCGATCTGGCCGATGCGTTGATGGGTTTTCTGAGCAGCAACGGCAACACCACTGACTTGCGCAACGCGCGCGCGGCGCGCCGCTCCGGCCTCACACCAATCTGATTGTCATGCAACTCACCTGCGAAATTCTCACTGTTCATACCAGGCACCCGTTCATCATCGCGCGCGGCGGCACGAGCGAGTATCACGTAGTGTGGGTAAGAGTTCGCGATGCGGACGGCGCAGAAGGGTGGGGAGAAGCCGCGCCGAGCAAATTTTATGGAGAGACTGCCGACAGTGTGATGCTCGCAGTGCAGAGTTTCGCACCGTTGTTGGAAAATGCGGACGCGTGGTCACTCGAAGCGATTGAACGTTCGCTCGAAACCGCATTGCGGTGGAATGCGGCGGCTCGTTGTGCGGTTAGTGCGGCGCTACATGATCTGCAGGGAAAACGATTGGGCGTTCCCCTTTGGAAGCTGTGGGGGCTCGATCGCGCCGCAGCTGCGCAATCGAGTTTCACCATTGGCATTGCGCCTGATGACGAAACGCTGCGCTCACGCGTGCGCGAAGCCAGTGACTATCCTATTCTGAAAGTCAAACTCGGCACCAATCACGACGCGGAAATTCTGCGTACCGTGCGAAAGGAAGCGCCGCACGCCATTCTGCGTGTTGACGCGAACGCGGCCTGGAATGCAAAGCTCGCAATTCAGATGATGGATACGTTGGTGCAGTGTGGTGTTGAGATGTTGGAGCAGCCGGTTCCCGCGCACGATCTCGCGGCAATGAAGTTCATTCGTGATCGCTCACCGATTCCGATCTTCGCCGACGAGTCGTGTCTGGTTGCAACCGACATTCCGAAAATCGCCGATTCAGTTGATGGTGTGAACATCAAACTCGCGAAGTGCGGGTCCTTGCGCGAAGCGTTACGCATGATTGCCGTTGCGCGCGCCCATGGTCTGCGCGTGATGTGCGGCTGCATGATTGAAACGACCCTTGGTATTGCGGCGGCCGCGCATTTCTCGCCGTTGCTCGATTACGCAGATCTCGATGGCGCGGCATTGCTCTCCGACGATCCATTCGTTGGTCCATCAATTGCCGGCGGGAAAATCACTCTGGGTGATGGACCCGGTTTGGGAGTGACTAAACGGTAATGGCCGACGCGATGGCCACCCGCTGCGTTGCGGTGGCGCTCGCCGTTCCACTGTTTCGAAGCTTCACCTACTCTGTGCCCGCGGGAATTGCGATGCCAATTCCGCGCGGAGCGCGCGTGTTGGTGTCGTTCCGAAATCGGAAGGAGATTGGCATTTGCCTGGGCGTCGTTGAAGCGCCAGAAGGGGTCTCGCTCAAACCAATCGACGCGGTGGTTGACGACACGCCGTCGCTTCCTGAACCGTTGCTGAAGACAGCCGAGTGGATTGCGCGCTGGTATGCGGCACCGATTGGGTTGACGTTGCGCGCGATGCTTCCAACGGCGTTGACAGTTGTGAAGGCGCCGACTGCAACCGTGCGAGCCAGGAAGGTCGTGCGCATTGGAAATGAATTGGGTTCGCTGTTGCAGCGCGAAAAGACTTTTGCGCGTTCGCCGCAGCAACGTGTCGTTTACGAATTGCTCGAGGCGCAAGGTGGAAGCGCCCCCGCCGACTCGCTAATCGCCCAGGCCAGCTGCACTCCCGGAGTCATCGCCGCAATGGTGAAGCGCGGATTGGTCACCGTACACATGGAGTCGCACGCACGTGATCCGTTTGCCGAACGCGCTGTCGTTTCCCCCCCGCCAACACCAACGCCCGCACAGAACGCCGCCGTTCAGCAAATCGTCAATGGCGCGCCTGGACAGACATTCCTGCTGCACGGCGTCACTGGCAGCGGCAAGACGCTGGTGTACATCGAGGTGCTGCGCGAAATCGTGTTGCGACAAAGACGCTCCGCGATTGTGCTCGTGCCGGAAATTGCGCTCACGCCGCAAACCGTTGATCGCTTTCGGGGTGCGTTTGGAGATGACGTGGCGGTGCTGCATTCGGCGCTGTCGGAAGGTGAACGCGCCGATGCGTGGCAGGCACTCCGACGCGGAGATCGGCGTATTGCAGTTGGCGCACGCTCGGCGTTATTCGCGCCGCTTACCGACGTTGGTGTCATTATTGTTGACGAAGAACACGAGGCGAGTTACAAGCAGGGGGAAACGCCTCGCTACCACGCTCGCGAAGCCGCAATCATCCGCGCGAAGCACGAAGGCGCCGTGGTTGTACTTGGCAGCGCGACGCCCAGTTTGGAGAGCTGGGAGCGATCGAAAAACCGTCAGGCGATTCGCATTTCGCTACCCGAGCGAACCGGTGGAGGAACCCTTCCAGAGGTTTCGATTGTCGATTTGCGCACTATTATGCGCGAAGAGCTCAACAAGCGCGCACCCAACGCACCGTATGATTCCTCGCTTGGAATTCTCAGCCCGCAACTGGCGGCGGCCATTGAGTTGCGACTCACGCGTGGCGAGCAAACTTTGTTGCTGTTGAACCGGCGCGGTTATGCGTCGTTCATGCAATGTCAGATGTGCGGTTTTGTCGGCAGTTGTCCGCATTGCAGTATTTCCCTCACGTATCATCGCGTGCCGGAAGGACTTGTATGTCACTACTGTCAGCATCGCGAAGATGTGTTCAAGCGTTGCCCTCAGTGCAACAGTGAAACGATTCGGCAACGTGGCATGGGCACGCAGCAAGTTGAGCGTTTGGTTTCGGAGCGTTTCGCCAGTGCACGCATTGCACGAATGGATGTCGATACGACCAGCGGCAAATGGGCGCACGCTTCCATTCTCGATCGCGTGGCGAGTGGTGATGTTGACATTCTGCTTGGCACCCAGATGATTGCGAAGGGTTTGGATTTTCCGAACGTCACACTCGTGGGCGTAATCGATGCCGACACAGGCCTCAACCTTCCCGATTTTCGGGCATCTGAACGCACGTTTCAATTGCTCAGTCAAGTCGCTGGTCGCGCAGGGCGTGGCCCCAAGGGCGGTGAAGTTTTTGTGCAGACGCGCATGCCAACGCATCATGCCATTCGGCATGCTGCAGCGCACGACTACCTGTCATTCGTGCATCAGGAACTGAACGAGCGTCGTTCCCCTGCGTATCCGCCATTTATTTCATTGTCGAATGTGATTGTGAGCGGTACCGAAGAAAGCGCCACCGCTACCGCTGCAATCGCCGCTGCTGAATGGACTCAACGCTTGCTCAACCGCGCAGCAATTCGCGAAATCGAACTCGTCGGCCCCGCTCCCTGTCCAATCGACAAAATCAAGGACCGCTGGCGCTGGCATTTCTTACTGAAATCGACGAAGCAATCTTCACTTACTCGCGTTTCTCGTTATATCGCTGAGCGCTATCAACTTCCTCGCATTTCAAACCTGCGTCTCATCGTCGACCGCGATCCGGCTGCGTTGCTGTAACCCACTATTCTGTATTCTGTATTCTGTATTCTGCTGTCCAGTTTTTCCCGCCGCAGTTTCCGGATGCCCGCACCATCACCTTCTTCGAAAGACCGGTCGATATTTCGTTCAGTACAAACCCTCTGATCACGTATTATCGTACACGTGTCACGTGTTAACGGCCCTGGCGTATCACGTCCCACGTAACACCAATACGTATAACAAAGCGGCTGCAACCGGGACGACCATTCAAGCCGCCGGCTGAGTCATCCGTACCCGTAGCCGCATCCGCGCAATCGCTCGTTTCCGATAACTCTCATTCTCTCTTCCGTGCCCCGTTCCTCCGTTCGCGCTTCCGCAAATTCGACCCTCCGCTCAATCCCGCCGTACGTCTTCTGGGAACTCGACGCAAAGCGCGCCGCCGTTCGCGCCCGCGGAAAAACCCTCGTCGATTTCGGCATCGGCAGCCCCGATCAACCCATTCCGGCTGCGGTCATTGACGCAATCAAGGAAGCCGCGGGTGATCGAACACTGAGCGGCTATCCGCATTTCTCCGGTCATCCCAAATTTCACGAGGCCGCAACAACGTTCATGAAGGAACGTTTCGGCGTAACCGTGAACTCCGAACGTGAAGTGATGGCCGTGGCGGGCAGCAAAGAAGGACTCGCGGAAATTGTGTTGGCTACCTGCGATCCGGGCGATGTCGTACTGGTTCCGGAAATCCACTATCCGGTTTACGCGCGCGCGACGGTGCTCGCCGGTGCAGAACCCGCGTTCGTTCCGTTCGCGAAAGACGGGTCCGATCGCTTGATGCTGGAGGCAATCGACGCGGCGACACTGGCGCGCGCGAAAATTCTCATCATCAACTATCCGTGCAACCCAACTACTGCCGTTGCCTCACGCGAAGAACTCGCAAAATACGTTGCGTTTGCGCACGAACACGATTTGCTGCTCGTTAGCGATCTTGCATACAGCGAACTCTCATTCGACGGATTCATTGTTCCAAGCGTGCTCGAAATTCCTGGTGCAATTGACGTTGCCGTTGAAATGCACAGCTGCTCGAAAACGTTCAACATGGCGGGCCTGCGCATTGGTTTTGTCACCGGCAACGCCGAAGCAATAGATGCGCTCGATCAGTATCGTGCGAATGTTGGTTACGGCGCGTCCACGTTGCCGCAAATGGGCGCGTGTGTCGCACTGAAAGAATATCGCTCGCTGGTTCCACCAATCGTCGCGGAATACAAGAAGCGCCGCGACGCACTCGCAAGTGCGCTCACGCGAGACGGTTGGAACGC
Organism: Gemmatimonadaceae bacterium; assembly: GCA_040004455.1. Classification (GTDB taxonomy): domain Bacteria; phylum Gemmatimonadota; class Gemmatimonadetes; order Gemmatimonadales; family Gemmatimonadaceae; genus Gemmatimonas. The sequence goes on along the minus strand of JBDUAX010000123.1, from coordinate 2,665 downwards.
AAAGACGCCGCAAGCCACTATGTATTTCTGGCTCGACGTCCCTCAGGGATTCGACGATTGGGGCTGGGTCGACGCGCTCATGGAAGGGCCGGGGGTAGTGGTCACTCCGGGTATCGCATTCGGAGCGGCCGGCACCGAAAAATTCCGCATGTCACTGGTCCAGCCCGCTGAGCTGCTCCTCAGTGCCGTTCCCCTCATGACTGAAGTCGCTCGCTCGCGGAAAGACACCTGACAATAGTCAAACCAAACCCTTTCCTCCCGGCCGACGTCATATATTCTACAAAGTCGACTATATCACGCCCGGAGAACGATGGACAAGAACCTCGGCGAACTCGAACAGCTGGTACTACTCGCACTCGTGCGGTTGGGTGACGACGCCTATGGAGTGTCGGTGCAGGAGGAAATTCGCTCGCGTGCGAGTCGTGATGCGAGTTTTGCCACCATCTACACCACGCTCGCGCGGCTCGAAGAGAAAGGATATGTCGAGTCGTATCAAGGCGAGCCAACTGCCGAGCGCGGTGGGCGCAGCAAAAAGCATTTCATCATGACGAAAGCAGGAAAGCAGGCGCTGCAGCGAAGCTTGCGCGCGCTTCGCACAATGACGAGCGGACTCGATGCAAAGTGGGACACACGATGAGTCCAACCCCCAATCCCTCGCCACCGAAAGTCGCGCGTCAATTGTTGCGACTGTTTGTGCCAACACACTTGCAGGACGCTGTAATTGGCGATCTTGAGGAGAGTTACCAGGCGCGAATTCTTTCCGGCGCCAGGGTCAGCGAAATCAACAAATGGTTTTGGCTGGAAACACTTCGTACGCCGCGCCTCGCCTTCGCAACTACACGGCCACCGCAACAACATCGCCCGCCGAACGGAGATTCCACTATGTCGATCGTTCAATCAGACGTGCGCTTTGCAGCGCGCATGTTGAAGCGTCGCCCCGGATTCACATTGCTGGCCGTGGCCACGCTCGCACTGGGAATCGGCGCAACGACTGCGATTTTCAGCGCTGTTAATCCGATTTTGTTTGAGTCCCTGCCGTATCCGCACGCCGATCAGCTCACAATGTTGTGGGAGGGAAACAGCGGTTCCAATCGCAGCAACATTGGTTACGCAACGTTTGCGGATATTCAGGAGCAGAATCATTCGTTCACATCGATGGCGGCCATGGGGTCGGGCACCGCTACGATGACCGGAAAGGGCGAGCCGCTCTACCTTCACGGGCAGCGCGTCTCGCCAACGTTTTTTTCTGTGTTGGGCGTGCACCCGTCGTTCGGACGTGATTTTCGCGTCGAAGACAACGTTCGCGGAACACAACGCGTCATCATTCTGAGCAACGCGCTTTGGCGCAACCGATTTGGCGGCGACACTTCCGTCATTGGCAAGCCAATCGTTCTGGATGGAAACAGCGTGATTGTCATTGGCATCATGCCCGCGAATTTCGAAAACGTTGTGAGTCCGACTTCGCAGTACTGGATGCCGCTGCGATATGACGTAACACTGCCCCAGGCGTGCCGGGATTGCCGCCATTTGCGTGCAATCGCGAGACGCCGTGCTGACGTTACAGCAACGCGCGCATCGAAAGATATCGCCGAAATATTTGCGCGCATGGTTGCCGCAAATCCCAAGCTGTATGGAACGACGGCCACAATCTTTACTCCCAGAATGGACGAAGATGTCGTTCGCAGTGTTCGCCCAGCGTTGCTTGCAGTCCTGGGTGCTGTTGTGCTGGTCTTGTTTGTTGCATGCCTCAACGTGATGAACCTCCTGCTCGCTCGCGGCGCGCAACGCGAATCTGAGTTCTCCGTTCGCGCAGCACTTGGCGCAGGACGCATGCGCATCGTGCGTCAGCTGCTCGCGGAAAGCATGCTGCTTTCCATCCTGGGCGGGCTCTCCGGTATTGGCGTTGCATTAGTTGGCGTGCGCATTCTCGTTGCAGTGAGCCCATCAAATTTGCCGCGACTGGAAGCGATTCATGTTGATGCTCAGGTTCTGGCATTTGCCATCATCATCACCACCATGGTTGCGTTCGTTTTTGGACTGATTCCCGGACTGTTTGCGACGCGCAAGAATTTGAGCGAAGGAATTCGTCGCAACGGCCAGCGTGCTGTTGGATCATCGCGCTTCACCCGGTCCGCATTGGTAATCTCCGAAGTGGCGTTGGCCAGCGTACTGCTCGCCGGTTCTGGCTTGCTCTTTCGCAGCATGTCGCAACTATTCGCTGTCAGTCCCGGTTTTGACGCGCAGAACTTGCTTACAATGTCAATACAGTCGGGCGCAGGACGTATTCGCAGCGACACTCTGATCACGGAATTTTACGACGGCGCATTGCGCGCAGTCCGACAGCAACCTGGTGTCATCAGTGCAGCGCTAACGAGTCAACTTCCGCTGGGTGATGAATTCGACGCGTACGGCGTGCGATTCGAACAAAAGCCACCCATTGATGCGGGCACGGACGGCGCCGATGCATTCCGATATGCAGTCAGTGATCGGTATTTCGAAACCATGAAAATTCCTCTTCGCTCCGGACGCTATTTCACCGCGGAAGACAAAGCAAATTCACCTGGCGTTACAGTAATCGGCGAATCCTTCGCGAAACGGCATTTTGGAAACGCCTCCCCACTCGGTCAACGAGTTCAAGTCGGCGGCGAAAAAGCAAAATGGCGCG
>JBDUAX010000537.1:0-3123 GCA_040004455.1 Gemmatimonadaceae bacterium | reverse complement strand
GCCATGTGATTGATGGGAACATCATGTTCGAGGAAGAACGATGCCTGATCCCAATTCTTGAAGTACACAGCGTTCATGAGCAGCGTCCAACCTTTGTCGTCAAACACCTGCAAATTGGCGCCGTGTCTTGCGAGTAGTTCAAGTCTTGATCGCGGAATGCTGTAGCTGAATATCGCGGGTTTCTTATCGTATCCGTCTTGCACGTTGGGGTCCGCACCGGCTTTCAATCCAATTTCGACGAGTGCGTTTTGATTATCACCACCGCTCACCATCAAATCGCGCACCCAGTTGCCGTTCGGTTTGAGCACATCAATCGCAAACGGTACTCCCGATTCCAGTAGAATCCTGAGCGATTCGGCGTCGGTTTCCTTGGGGAAGATGCCCGTGGCGCGCGTCACGGCGAAACCAAGCAACGTATGGCCCGCATCGTCGACCTCTGTGTAGTCGAGCGATTTATTCCCGGCTAACAATGCACGCAGTTTTGTCGTGTCACCCGCATCGATTGTCCGGGCGATCTCTTTCAGCGCAGGACTCTTGAAACGCCCGTCGCGAGCTTTTGTCTGCGCGTATTCAATGCGATCAATCGTGCGCGTGATTGCGTTGTAGCCGAGGACCATGAACGGCAGGCCTACGAGCGTGACACCGGTGAGTATGCCGAAACTCGAATTGCTTTTTGCTCCCCACCACAACACGGCACCCGACAGAAGCAGAATTGGCAACAGGACCATCGCATAACCGGTCGCGACGCCGCGTCCCGCCGCATCATCTCCTGCGTTTTTCGCGATGAACAAATACACGATGAACGCGGCATCAAGTGCGAAACAAATCCACCCAATCGAGACGAGCAACTTCATCTTCACTACTTCCGTGCTTCAGCTGGTACAGTCAGTTGCAACGTGCGTTCATCGAACATTGGCGTGTCCTGCCCAACGCGTACGAACAGGAAGCGCTTCGTGTTCGTTGGGAACACCTGGAAGTACTGAATGCCATCCGGTGCGGTGCCCCAATCGCCACACGGCGGCTCGGGAATGTCACCCTTGATGTTGATTTTTTTCAATTCCCTGGCTAGCGCCGCGTTGGGTACAAATTCATAGCGCTTCGCGCCTAGAATTTCTTTTCCTTCTTTGTACGGCGTGAGCACACACTTTTTCGCAATAGCGGGTTTCGTGTGCGCGGAAAATGCGCGCTGCATCCCGGCTTCAACGGTTTCATTCGCGTTCAAATCGATGATATCGATTACCGTGTCTGCTTTTGCACCCGCATCGGAGTACTGCTCCATGAGCGCGTTGTCTTTCATGAATAGATGAATTTTGCGATCGCCGTAGTCGCACTTCTGTACCGATGCGGAAAATCCGTTCGACGCGCTGGAGACTCTTTCCCAGACGCAACCTTTGCTGGCTTTCCTACTTGGCGCGCCTGTTTGTGCGCTGAGCGAGGGAACGGAACTCAACACTAATCCAAGCGTTAGAACCGTCCTGGCTAATCGGCGTTCAATAAGCAATGACGCCAGCGACGCAGTCGAGAAGCCGCCGGGAGCGAGTGTCGAGGACCTGTTACGCGCGAGCGTCGAGAACGCATTACCGCCGAGTGATGAATATTTCATTGGGCGAGCGACGTGGGTGCGGGAAGCCGGCAGAAACAAACCGATATCTCCGGCAAATCACGCCGGTAGGAGGGAGGAAAAAGTTGCTCCCGGCGTCACCGCACGCAAGCCAATCGGCTCACATGCCACAATTCAATTACGCTTGCTTACGCCGCGTCCAATCCGCTTAACCCGTTCAAGAGCAGCCCGGAAAGCTTGTCCACCAATTGAGTTTGTTGGCGGAGCGCCTCGGAATCTTCGCCGTAAGCCGACTTCGGCGCGAGTTGCAGCGCGACCAGACAGGAACCGAGTAACCAATGAGCGAGCAGCAGGGAGCCGGCCGCGTCGTCTTTCCGGTCGGAGAGTGTCTGAATGCGTCGCGCCAACTGTGGAGTGCGCATGGCGAGCGTGTCGCCAACGAGCGACTTCAGCATTCCAGTGGGGCGCAGAATTTCTGCTGATACGATGCGTAAATGTGTTGCGGCCGCGTGCCCGCGAAGTGCGCCGCTCACGATGTCCGATACCAGTGCACGAATGAGCGCACCCTTGCCACGTCGTTGTTCGGAAACGGTATCGAGTGGCAACAACGCCTGCTCGAATGCGCGGTGCACCACCGCTTCGTACAGCCCCGCTTTGTTGCCGAAGTGGTAATTAACGGCCGCCTGATTGGCGCTTGCGTGATGGGTGATGGCCCGAATTGTCCCCTGTTCGAAGCCGTTGGCTGCGAAGATTTGCAGACCGGCCTGAAGGAGACGCTCGCGGGTGTCGGTGCTCGCCGTGACGTGCATAACGGTGAATACAGCTGAGGAGGCGCAGACCCTATGTCCCCGCTTTGGTGGGGATGTTCAGGGCGATGGCCTCCCCTACGACGTTTTCGCGTGGTGCAAAGCGCCGGCGACAGGTACTTTCTGTGAGCGCATCGGTCAGAGCGCATTCAATCCACGCCAGTGCAATTCGGAGCACTATTTCATGTTTACCGGACCAGCGACGCCGCTCACCCAGAAAGGACTCGACGCCTTGAGCGCGGAACTCGACGTTCCGCTGCCCGCGTTGTGGGCGGTGCTTGCCGTTGAGACGAGCGGTTGCGGCTTTCTTTCCAATCGTCGTCCGCAAATTCTCTTTGAGCGTCATTGGTTCCGCAAACTGACGCACAACAAATTCGACGCAGTCGCCCCCGACATCAGCAATGCAACGGCCGGCGGGTACGGCGCGCGCGGTGCTCCGCAGTACGATCGACTTGAACGCGCCATCAAGCTCGATCGCACCGCGGCGTTGCGCAGTGCGTCGTGGGGGCTCGGACAAATCATGGGGTTCAACGCAGAAATGGTCGGGTTCGCGAATGTCGAAGCATTGGTGCAAGCGTGTGTTGCATCGGAAGACGGACAGATGCGCGCCATGGCCGGCTTCATCAAATCGGGAAAATTGGCGGAGCGATTGCGCAACAAGGATTGGGCAGGCTTCGCGTATCGTTACAACGGAACCGATTTTCAGAAGAACAAATACGACGAGAAACTGGCTACCTACAACGCTCGCTTTGAGGT
>JBDUAX010000536.1:0-3123 GCA_040004455.1 Gemmatimonadaceae bacterium | reverse complement strand
TCCGAGTCGACGGTGGCCGCAATGCGACAGTATGGGCGTTGTCCGAGTGCGCGCAACGAGTCGTTGGGTTGCACGGCGCGCGCAGCGGTAATGCGCGCGTTTGGGAGTGCGATCTTCATCGCTGCTGCACAGTCCACCGCGGCTCGGGAAGCGCGGGAGCTGTGCTCAACAGGCACAGCCTGTGCTGCCTGTGGAATCGAAAGCAGGAGCAGCGAGACACAAGTCAGCAACGTGCGAGAGAGCGTCATCATTCGGCCGCCGGCATCGGGAAGCGTTCTTGCATCCATGCTTGCCATATTGGTGTTTCGCGAGCGACGGTTGCAGCCGCCTGTTCGCCGTAGTGGAAACAGCTCAACGCTACCATGCTCTGGCCACCCATGTCAAAGGTGCCAAGGGCGGCTACCCCCGGCCCTGGCTTATCGAGACGCAGCAAGGCGTCGTACGGACTTTCGGCGAGATACTCCGCCACGCCGCTCATTGCCGGTACACCGGCGGGCGCTGTCCACCGCTGCCCGACGCTCAACCCTTTCACTCCCATGGCCGCAGTCAGCTTTTCCCAGGCCTCCGCTTCGGTTCCCGCAACGGGGGCCACGAATTGCATGAGCGCGGACCGTTGGCCGCGAAAGTGCGTGAGATAGACCCGCAGCGTACGGAAGAATCCGGGCCAGCCGAGCCCGGCGGATTCCAGGTGGTTGTCCCAATCGTCGGTGCTGGCGAAGAGGCTATGCACCACACGAACCAGGCAAACTCCGCCGGCGCGCGCTTCGACGCTCCACTCGGTTGCAATGGGCGGCATGTCACCCCAGCCCTCGCCCAGCGCGGCAAACATTCGCGGCGGATCCCAGGCCGTCACGGCAGAACGGGGCGCCATACCCGGACCGAAATTCGACGTCGTCGCGATGGGCTTGCCGTCCTTTTCCTCGAACTCGGTCGGCACAAACCAGGACGAGATTCCAGGCCCCGTAGCAATGGCTTGCCAAACTTCCTCTGGCGTACCGGGGACCTCGACCTCGACCTGAACGGAACGACGTCCGGAGGCTTCTTTCTTCACGCTCATGACAGCTCCTTGGGATTGGGTTTCTGCGCTAGGGGATGCGCCACGACCACCAATCGGTGCGCGCGGCCGCCAGGGGCGGATTCATCGTGATATTTCGAAACGAGCTTCGCGATGGCTTCGGTGAGTTCGTAGCTGAAAGCCGCGCGGTCCGTCGGCGACCGAAAGCGAACCTCGGTATCCACCGCCAGGGTCGCCAAGCGTTTTCCCGACTCGGTCGCACGCCGAACGAGATCACCCACCTCGCGAACAATTCGTGCGCCCAGAGCGATGAGATAGCTCGCGGAAAGCCGGTCGACTTCCCGATTCGGATCGACGGCGACGGGGCCCAATACACTTGGCGAAACGATGTAGGACGCGGCGGTCGCGACCAGCAGCCGTTCCGTCAGCCCGCCCCACTTGCGCTCCTCGGCCAGCCGCACCAGCCCATGCGCCTCCAGGGCGTGCAGGTGGTAGTTGACCTTTTGCCGAGCCAGGCCGACCCGTGTGGCCAGCGTCGCCGCCGAGGCCGGTGCGGCCAGTTCGGAGAGCAGTCGGCTGCGCATCGGTTCCATGGCCACCATGGCCGCTGCCGGGTTGTCGATAACTTGTATGTCGAACATGAGGACACTGTAGCATTGACAAATTTTATTGTCAAGGCTCATTCGGCGACTGAACAGCGATCCTTGGTTACGAGATGCAGTTCATCAAGGAGTGCAGAGTTCGACTTTGCGAAACTTCAATTGCGCTTTGGGCCCTGGCTCCAGGGCGGGAGCTCAACGATATATTTTCGTTCGGCTATGAACGAAGTTTTTCGCGCCGAGCGCGATCCTCTTCCCATTCCACGAACGGACCGTCGAAATCGACCAGGCGCGTACCGTCGAACGACCACACACGCGTCGCGACTTCGCGCAGGAAAGCGCGGTCATGGCTCACCAGCAGCACCGTGCCTTCGTAGTCGTCGAGTGCGTCCTCGAGGACCTCAATGTTCTCAACGTCGAGATGGTTCGTGGGCTCGTCGAGCACCAGGAGATTGGCGCGCGAAAGCGTGATGAGCGCGAGAGCAACGCGTGCGCGCTCGCCGCCGCTCAGGCTACCGATTTCGCGCAAGACTTCGTCGCCACTGAATCCGAAGGCGCCAAGATGGTTTTGCACCTGGCCGCGGTTCCAGAGTGGTCGCTGCTCCTGAATTGCATCGAACAACGATTTGCGCAGTGGTAAATCTGCGAGGTCCTGACGGAACCACGCGGGTGTGATCGAGGCGCCAATGCGCGACTTCCCATGCGCCGCTTTGCGATCACCAAGAATGGTCGAAATGAACGACGACTTGCCCGCGCCATTGGGACCGACAAGCGCGACGAAATCATTGCGCCGCAGGACGGCAGTAAAGTCGTCAACGAGTACACGGCCGGGAACTTCGACACGCAGCGCATCGATTGCGATCACTTGATCACCGCCGCGTTCGGCAACTTCAAAATGCAGCGTCATTGCCGCCGGATCACCTGGTGGAGGCGCCAGTCGCGGCAGTCGCTCAAGTCGTTTGCGCTTACCCTTAGCCTGAAAAGAATTGACCCCTGCGAGATTCCGCATGATGTAATCCTGTTCCTTCTTCACATACGCGCGCTGCTTCTCCACCTCGCGCTCGCGCGTAAGACGCCGCTCGGCGCGCTGTGGCACGAACTGGCTGTAATTGCCCTTGTACGACTCGCTCGTTTTCGCTTCCACGTGCAGGATGTTCGTGCAGATGGCATCCATGAACGCACGATCGTGCGACACGACGATGACCGTCTCGTCGGCTTCGTTGAGCCAGTCCTGGAGCCACGTGGTCGTGTCGAGGTCCAGATGGTTTGTGGGTTCGTCGAGCAGCAGCAAGTCGGCTGGCGCGATGAGTTGCGCAGCAAGCCCAACACGACCTCGCTCGCCCCCTGAGAGGGATGACACCAGGCGCGTTTTCGACTCCTCGGCATCGAAGCCGAGTCCCTGAAGAACTGCATCTACGCGGGCGTGGTACTCGTATCCGCCCATGTCGGCGAAGCGCTCCTGATCGTGTCCAAAGCGCTCGAGAAATTCGTTCGTGACGCGCTCCCCCA
>JBDUAX010000535.1:0-3126 GCA_040004455.1 Gemmatimonadaceae bacterium | reverse complement strand
TCGAGTTCAGCGTCGTCAAATGGTGAGGCGAGTTTTGTTCATCAATCAATCGGCCGTAAATCGAGCAGTCGCAATCGCAATCGCGCTCGTAGGGTTTGCCGCCCCCATTGGCGCGCAAGCGAATCCACCAATTCGCGAACTCACCGCAATCGAATCCACCTCCCCCGAACGCTTCGGAAATATTTTCGGCGCGCGCGAACTGGTCGGCGGGCACGTACTCGTCAACGACGGTGTGCGTCGCCAACTCATTGAACTCGATGCGCGTCTCACGCGTGTGCGCATCGTGCTCGATTCAGTCACTCTGGGCGGCAACGGTTACGGACCAACCGCATCACCACTCATCAACTACCTCGGCGATTCCACACTGTTCGTTGATGGCGCTGCGCGCGTGCTGTTGGTCATTGATCCGAAAGGAAACGTTGCGCACGCAATGGCCGGTCCAACAAAGCAGGACCTCGGCTATCTGGCTGGTGGGCCAAGCGGTGTTGATGACAAAGGGCGACTGTTGTATCGCGTCGTAATTTTGAAGGAACCGTTTGTTGGCGGGCGTCCTCCACTCGGCAAAGTCACGAAGATCGAACAAGGACTTCCCGACTCCGGCGCGATTGTTCGGCTCGATCTCGACACGCGCAAAGTTGACACCATTGCCCGTATTAAGCAGCAGAGCGGCTCGAAGGGAGCCGTAATTTTCGCTGCCGATGGAAAGCAATCATACAGCTTCACCGTCAACCCGCTCGAGTCGATGGATGAGTGGACCGTGATGTCGAATGGTTCAATCGCGTTGGTGCGCGGACATGACTACCACGTTGATTTTCTACAGTCCGATGGAAAGACGTCATCAAGCGCCAAGTTGCCGTATGACTGGCGAAAATTATCTGAAACTGACAAACAACATCTCGTCGATTCCTTGCGCGCAGCTTCCGACAAGGCCCGTGATGAAGCCGCACAATATGGCGACGACGAGGTTCTCCGTGTAACGACTGAAGTGTTGCGGTCCACGAGTGCCGGTTTGGGTTTGCTGATGGGCTCCGCGCAACCGAAACCCAACAAGCCGCCCCCAGCGGTAAAACCCCCAAGTGTGCGAGCGCAAACACTGGAATTCGTTCCGCTCAACGAAATTGCAGACTATTATCCACCCGTTCACAGCGGCTCATTGCTACCAGACGCCGACGGCAATGTGTGGATTCTCCCAAACACATCAATGCAAGCGAAAGCGGGAGAGCTTGTGTACGACGTCGTGAACGCGCGCGGCGAACTCGCCCAACGCGTGCGACTGCCGGTTGGCCGCTCCATTGCGGGATTCGGCAAACGCGGTATTGTCTATATGATGTCCGTCGACGGATTGAACGGATGGAAGCTGGAGCGAGCAAAGATCGGTAGTTGAATCCCTCCCAACGAAATTTATGAATTGCAGCTCTCGCGGGCGCCGTTTGTGCACTGTCTTGAAATTTGCGGTAACGTTTTTCGGAATTGCATCAAATATTGCAGCGCAGACCAACCCTCCCATTCGCGAACTCACCTCCATCGAGTCTGCATCCCCCGAACGCTTCGGAAATATTTTCGGCGCGCGCGAACTCAGTGCAGGGCACGTGCTCGTAAACGATGGAGTCCGTCATCAACTCATCGAACTCGACGCGAAGCTCGCGCGCGTGCGCATTGTGCTCGACTCGGTCGCAGTTGGCGGCAACGGCTACGGACCTGCCGCATCACCGCTCATTCACTACCTCGGCGATTCCACGCTGTTCGTTGATGGAACGGCGCAAGCGCTGCTTGTCATCGATCCAAACGGAAAAGTGTCGCGCGTTATGGCTGGCCCGACAAAACGAGATCTGGCCTTTCTCGCCGGAGGTCCGAGTGGTGTCGATGACAAGGGGCGGCTCATCTATCGCGTCATTTCCATGAACGCACCACCAAACACGCCGCCAACGCCCGGCAAAGTGACTACTCAGGTTCAGCAACTACCCGACTCCGCAGCCATTGTTCGTCTTGACCTTGATACGCGAAAGGCAGATACGATTGCGAGAATCAAGCAACAGAATAGCGCACGGGCAGTAGTGACCATCGGGACCGATGGAAAGCGGTCGTTCAGTTACATCGTCAATCCACTGGAGACCATGGACGAGTGGACGGTACTATCCAACGGGACGCTCGCGCTGGTGCGCGGGCATGACTATCACGTTGACTGGCTACGCTCAGACGGATCGATGTCAACAAGCGACAAATTGCCATTCGACTGGAGGAAGGTGGATGATGCGGAAAAGCAGCGCCTGAGTGACGCGCTGCGCAAGGAAGTGGACAGCGTTCGCGCAGACGCAGAACAGTACGGCGACCAGGAAGTAATGCGAACCATGCGCGAACTTTTTGCGCGGCATAGCGCGGGAATGGCGTTGTTCTTGCCTAGTGTGCCGAGGACTGTCACGGTGCCGTTGGCGGTTCGGCCGCCCAGTCAGTTGCCACCATTGAACATCAACGTCGCACCCCCAAACGAAATCGCCGACTACTATCCACCCGTTCACGGTGGTTCGGCGTTACCCGACCTCGATGGAAATTTGTGGATTCTTCCCAATACATCGAAACAATCGAAAGCGGGCGAACTTGTGTACGACGTTGTCAATGATCGTGGTGTACTCACCGAGCGCGTCCGATTGCCCGCAGGACGTTCCGTTGCGGGGTTTGGCAAACACGGTCTGGTCTATTTGATGTCCATCGATGGCAAGAACGGGTGGAAGTTCGAGCGAGCGAAAATTGGCGGCGGAACGATGAACTAGGTTGCACTCACATTGAAAGCAAGTTCATGACTGCGCGAGTCGAATACAAAAGAGCGCTGTCTCCCGAGCACACATGAAATCTTCACAAGGTAGATCGAAATTGTCGAACTCCCGTGCATCGCTCTTCGCTTTCATTGCAGTTGCATTTCCCGTTGGAATTTCAGCGCAGCAATCTGCAAATATTCCCATTCGCAAACTCAGTGTCGCCGTCGCGACCGACTCGGGAGCAATTCGAGCGACCTCCGCGATACGGGTTCTACCAAACGGCAGCGTGCTGCACAGCGATCAAGCGGCTCATCGCATTGTGCTGATTGATGCCGAAATGAAGTCGGTCAAACTCATCGCCGATGCATCCGCG
>JBDUAX010000534.1:0-3129 GCA_040004455.1 Gemmatimonadaceae bacterium | reverse complement strand
GAATCGGAAATGATGCTGGTCACGACAGTAATCCTGGAATGATGCTGGTCACGACGTCGCGAATCCCGTAGTGGTGCGAGTCATGTGCGATTATCCCTTCTTGATTGGGACGACGACCTTCTTCGCGCTGTCGCCAACTGGTGCGTCACCTGGCGGACGACGACGCGTGGTATCGGGAGGTGTTCGCGTCGGCGGTTTTGGTGGTGTCGTGTCGCGCGGAATGACAATCGTTGGCGCAGGCTGTTGCAACTTGATGCGCGCATCAGTCGGCATATCCTGCAGCATCTCGCTGCCGTTTTTGACCGCATCGCGCAGACGATCGATGTCCGCGTCTTCGGAAATGATGTGCGGTGTTAAAAACAGAAACAGTTCGCTCGCGCTGTGCGTTTGTTGCGTGTTGCCAAACAACCAACTGCCGATGAACGGAATGCGACTCAAAAACGGAATGCCCGACACCGTTTTCCGCTGATCGTTGTCAGCGAGGCCGCCAATGACCGTCGTCTGGCCGTTGCGCAGGAATACCTGTGTGGTTGCTTCACGTTGACTGATAACCGGCGCGTCAAACTGCACTTCGTTGGTCGCGTTGTTGTCGGTTTGCTTAACCGCCATGTTCACGTAGCCGTCGGCGTTAATCGTCGGTGTAATGGTGAGCGTTTTACCGACGTTCACATACTGAATGGTTTGCACGCGACCGGTCGGATCGTTCGCTACCGTTTGCGAAACTTGCACAAACGGTCGCTGTTCGCCGACGTTGAGCACCGCTTCCTTGTTGTTCTGCGCAATGATGACGGGCATCGACAGTACGCGCACATCGCCGCGTGTTTGCAAGGCGTTAATGGCGACGTCGTAGTTTACGGAGCCCTTCGCACCAGTCAGCAAAGCAACGAAGTCGCGAGCCGTGGCGGCACTGGGAAATGAAACACCGGCGGTATCCTTCGTGCCGGAATGTTTGGCAGCAGTTCCGGAAATTCCAACATTTAAGTCCTTGTTTCGCTGGACTTCTGCAATCGTGACTTCGATCAACACCTGCAACGGGCGCAAGTCGACCGTCTGAATAAGTCCCTGCAGAATTTGGTAATCCTGCGCTGTTGCGCGAATCATCAACGAGTTCGTCGATTCTTCTGCAACAATGCGAATGTCATTGGCGGCCGCAGAAAGTGTTCCGGGCGCAGCGGGCGCTTGGGTCGTGCCCGGCTGCTGCCCGCCAAGGAGCCCCTGCAAACGCTGCTGGATTGCCTGATTGCTTCCTGCTTGCCCTGCAACAGCAAACGCCTCAGTGATCGCCTGCAGCTGTTGCAGCTGCTGGGCTGCGCCCCCTGCATTACCACCACCGCCAACGCCGAAGTTGGCGCCGCCACCGCCCCGTCCCCCGTTGCCCGCGGGACCTTGAATAGCGTTCGGAATCTGGAAAACCGTCGCGCCGTTGTTCGTGGTAATGGTTTGCGTGCCAGCGCGCGTAATGCCCGAGCCGATGATGAGATTCATCAATACCGGCGCAATGGTTGTCGCGCTCACATGCTTCAAGCGGTACGTGTACAAGCGTAATTGATTCTGCGCGGCAAACAACGCCTGCGCTTGCAGCTGCTGTTGTTGAAACTGCTGCGCAGTAACCGGAGCAACCCCCTCAATTCGAATGAAGTCGCCGGTTTGCGAGTATTTCAATCCGTTCGATTCGGCCAATCCCTTCACGACATCAATCCAATCGTCGTGCGACATGGCTTTTGCCGTGCGGAGCGTGACACGCTTTTGCGGCATGTTGCTGAACGTGATGTTCAGATTGCCCGCCTCCGCCACTGCCGACATCACCACCTGAAGGTCTTGATTTTGAAAATCAAGCACATACCCCGTTGGTGTTTTGCGAATCGCACCAGTGTCCGCCTTGCTCATGATTTGCGAAGGCGGTTGCGTTGGCGGAACGGGGTCGGGGGGTAGCTGTTGTTGCTGACGCTGTCGTCCGCCACCCGCACCACCGCCACGTTGTGCAGCAAGCGGTGACGCAACCAACGGCGCCGTTACCAACAACAGCAGCGCCAACCTACGCACGATTTTAGACACGGTTCAGTTACCGGAAGTGAGTGCTGCAACGATCTGCGTTTTGCCGTTCGCCAATGCGAATGTCACGCGTTTGACTTCAATATTCCTGACAGTATACGGGCCGATCTTGTCGCCAATGCGCACAATTCTTGGAAGGTCCGCGCCAACTTTCGCTGTGGCGAAACTGCGTCCGCTGTCGGCCAACGCGATTCCCAAAACCACAACCGGCGGCGGTGTAACGATTGGGCCAACGTCACGTTCAATTTCCGACGGCAACAAATACGAGTTGGTCGGTGCCGTGCGATCGGGCGCAAACACGTCGCGTTCAACTACAGCTTTCACATCGAGCGCGTTCGCCTGTGGCGGTGCAATCAATGCTGCCGGATTCGGCAGCACCGGCAGCGCACCCATCCCCACTTCGCTCAGTTGCATTGCGCGCACGAATGTGAAGATGGCGACGACCAGTGCGATGCCAAGCGCACCAACAGCCAGGCGCATGGGTCCCCAGCGTAACCACGCAGACGGGATCATTTTGTGCTGGGGTCAGAGCAACGGGGCCAAACGACGCGAGTGTGCTTCATGGCGCACCCCTGGGACTCGACGCATCCATCTTGGAGGCATCACTTCTCACGGCAGCGCTCTTGATGGGAGCAATGACCAGCGGCGCTTCTGCCAGCGCATACCCCGAAACAGTCGCGGCAAAGGTCACCGTCTCAATGTCATCGGCGTCGCGCGATGGCTTCGAAATATCAAGTCGCGTAACACGCGTGAGTTTCGGGCCGCGCTCCAACGCCTGCAGAAACTCCAGCACGCCGTGCAAATCAGACTCGCCGCGAATATCGACGTTCAACGTGCGCACACCGCCTTTTGGTTTCGCTGCTGTGCGCGTTGCATCTTCGTTCAGCAACACGTGATGCTTCCCCGCCACTTCATCGAGATACCAAACCAACTCGGCACTCGCCATCACGTCGTCTTTGCCCGAAAACAATCGCGGCAACGCGCTCTGCATTAACGAATCCGCGACATGTTGCAACTCGGGATTGCGCTTCGACGCCGCAATCGCCCCCTGTTCGCGCACCAACGCGCTGCGCTCCA
>JBDUAX010000533.1:0-3132 GCA_040004455.1 Gemmatimonadaceae bacterium | reverse complement strand
CTTCGAGATCAATCTTCATCGCGCCCGGTTGAATGACCGGTTCGTAGTCGGGCAGTTCCTTCGCAGACACCAAGCCGATTTCCGTTTTCAGCTGCCGCGGTCCCTCGGGAGTCTGAATCGTTTGCGGCTTGAGGGTCGCCGCTTGCTGCTCCACCAACGGCCTGATGGAATCGATGACATGTTGCTTGCCTTCATCCGTCAATCGCTTCCAGTCAAACGCCATTTTGGGGGATGTCCTGTGCGTGCCATCGGGATCGACCCACTCCATGTGATAGTCATGCGCGCGGAGAATCGCGATGGTTCCATCGGGCAGCAGCCCCCATTCATCGGCCGTTTGCGTGGGATTGACGATAAGCTTTTGCGTGAAGTTGCCGCGATCATCGCGACTGGCGAGAACCGATGCATACTGCTGAATAATTTTTACCGTCGCGATCGTATCGACTTTCCGTGTGTCGAAGTCGGCGCGCACAATCGGCGCGGAATCGACGGCCCCGGGCGCCGTCGCCGACTTCTCCGTCATGATTTTTCGATTGAGCTCGATGAGCGCCTTGTTCTGATCAGGCGGTGTTCCCTGATACACGAGGCGGCCCCTGGAATCAAGCGTCGGCGTGCCGTAGATGTAGCCGACGGCCAGCGTCATAATGTCCTGCGGACGCGGCAATGCAGTTACGTGCGCGACTTTTCCATTCGGATCGATTGTCAGCAACGCACGCGTCGCGATATCCAGATACATCGTGGAATCGCCCGCCATGGGGATCAGATGCGCCGACGGTACGCTGATCCCTGTGCCGCCTCCAATGGCTCCGCTGGTTCCCGATGAATCGAGCGCCGGTGTGAAATGTTTGAGCGTTTTTTCGTACATCAGCACGCGATATCGCTGAATATCATTGACCAGCACACGCCCATCGGACAGCGCCCGCACCGACACGCGCACCCCCAATGAATCCGTCGACACCGCCACCGGCGCCGGCACCTCACGGACCTTGATCTTGTCCTGTGCGAGGAGCGGCCGTGCCATCAGCACCATGCCAATGGTGAAAGCGAGCGTCGGACCTGCAAACCTGGATGTCATGGGCGTAGTTGGAAGTGTCATAGCGGTAACGGCATCGAAAGGCGCCTTCAGTAATCTGGCATCGAGGGCGCTGCCTGACGTACGGAGGGTCGCCGAATCGGTTCCAGTCGACGCTCCTTACGTGACGCCTCGCACTCTCGCGTAGAGAAACGCGTCACGTGGAATACGCGAGAGTGCCGGTCGAACAGCGAAGCGCCGCAACGTACCCTCTCGCCGGAGCTCGCATTTTTCGAGTACGCGCGCGGACGCTGTGTTTTCCGTGTCACATGTTGCCCAGACGCGCCAGATTGACGGATCCGACAGGGCCCATTCGACTACGGCGCGCGTAGCCGTCGTGGCAAAACCCTGACCCCAGTAGCGGCGATGCAACAGGAAACCGACTTCAGCGGCGTGACGATCAACGCGACAAGCGATTCCACCAATGGCGCGATCGAGCGACGGAATCGTGATGACCCAGTTGTATGCCTCGCCTGATTCCCACTGTGCCGTGCGCGATCTCAAAGATTCTATCAGTGGTTCTATCGTCGTTCGCACGGGCCAATCGGCATAACGCGCAACCTCAGGATCACTCCCGTACTCATAAATCGCCAGTGCATCGTCGGCAACGGGTCGACGAAGACGAATGCGTCCGAGATCAAAGACTTCTGGAGGCATGCTGTTTGTCCGATTGAGGTCGATGCGCGTACACGGAATTCCTCCGCAGTCATTCTTCGTCCGTTACTACGCTCGAAACTCTCACATTCAAACGAGTCTCCAGCGTTAAAACAACGAAGGCCTCGTCGATACTCCGACGAGGCCCACATTCCCGCAGACAGCGGTTGTTACGCCGTCTTTCTTCCTTTGCGACGACGCGCAACTACGCCAAGACCCGCAAGTCCTGCCGCTACCAGGAGAACACTCGACGGCTCAGGCGCGACGGTCGACGCGGGGCCACTGATGCTCACGTCGTCCAGTCCCACATAGTTGTTTCCCGTGGATGCTGTTCCGTTGAAAAACGTAACTTGAGTGGACGTTGTCGTAGCGGTAAACCCGAAGGAGAACAGCTGCCAATTGATCTGGTTGTTCGTTGAATTCGAATTGGTGAAACTGACGCGGGACCCCCCGTTGATGCTGAGATCAACCGTCGACGCGACGCCGTAGAAGGTATTCCCCGTTGCTCGGCCGACCCAGAAACTGAGCATGTAGTTCTGACCAAGCACGGTGGCGAGCGACTGCTGCACGCCATTCGTGATGCCCGTGTTTCCGTTTCCGGTCAGATCGAGCGACACCAAACCGGAATGCGCGTTGAACAGCAAAGTGGCGTTGTTCACGCCGTTGGTCTCGGTATAGGTCGTGCTCACCTGGCTCGCCTGATTACCAACGACAGTCCAACCACCAAGGTTGTTGCCGCCAACGTATGTGACGAAAGTGCCAGCCGCCATGGCGGGCGTCTCGAAGCCGGGGTTCACGACCTGCGCAAACGCAGTCAGCGGCGTGAGCATCACTGCAGAGGCAGCAAGTGCGAACAAGTTGCGGCGAACGGATGTCATGCGGGACTCTCCTTTTGACTGCGAAAAATGTTCGGACTTCACAAATCAATGCGAAACGATATTTGTTCTGCAATTTTTCGGCCAGCAATCTGGTGATCGTGCGACCGTGCTAAGCGCTTGCAGTGCAATCGCATTCAGACGGTGATGCTGGCATGCCTTGTTGCGGGAATAGCACGAGTGTGGTGCGGCCGCGGCAAGCGCGCCGGAGAAGCGAGCGCAACTGCAACGAGCACGTCAACGTCCGCCGTCTGGCTGGCGCCGCGGTGCGCAGTCTCTCACCCGCTTGAGCTAGCGCAGCCGGCGCGAGTTCGCGTCGGCGACGACGTGGATTGGGGGCAGGTTGAATCCAAAACGCTCGCGGCGGCGGCCGGCGCACAGTCCATCACCGACGCGTATCCAGCCATTCGGGTCGCACTCGTCGAGATCCACGACCCCTGGGCCATGTATCGGTCGGCCACTGGTCAGACCGTCGCAGCCGATCAGCCGCGATGCGTTCGCACCAATACGACTGCGCCAACCGTTCCGGCCGAT
>JBDUAX010000532.1:0-3134 GCA_040004455.1 Gemmatimonadaceae bacterium | reverse complement strand
GATTTGATAAACCGAATGTCGGTAATCTGGCTGCCGAGGTGAAAGTGAATGAGCTTGAGAATGTTAATGCGGCCGGCAGCATGCAGTCGGTCGACCAACTTGATAAGCTCGGCGCTGCTGACGCCGAATTTACTTTTTTCGCCACCACTCTGCGCCCAACGGCCCGCGCCTTCGCTGGCAAGTTTGATGCGCACGCCGCACACGGGAGTGATTCCCAATTCATCGGCAACTTCGAGCAAAACGTCGAGTTCACTCAGCTGCTCAAGCACAATGAAAACTTTGTGGCCGAGTTTCTGGCCCATCAGTGCGAGGCGCATGAACTCGTGATCTTTGTAGCCGTTGCAGACAATCAGGTGCTCGGTACTCTCTGAAAGCCCCAGCACCGCCTGCAACTCCGGCTTCGATCCACACTCAAGACCGACGCCATTTTTTTTTCCGAAGCGCACGATTTCTTCAACAACGTGCCGCTGTTGATTCACTTTGATTGGATACACCGTGGTGTAATTGCCGGCGTACTCAAATTCCTTGATCGCCCCCGCAAAACGCTCGCTGAGCGTTTCAATACGCGAACGCAAAATATCGGAGAAGCGCAACAACACCGGCAGTTGCACGCCCTGCTCTTCCAGATCAATTGCCAGATCCCGAAGATCGAGCAAAACATTTGGACGACTTGGATCGGGGCGCACCACGACGTGGCCCTTGTTGTTGATGTCGAAATATCCAGCGCCCCATCCTTCGATGTTGTAGAGCGCGCGAGCGGCTTCGATCGACCAGCCGGCGGATGCCGCGGGATCAATGACAGGTTCTGCACGTGTGGCCATAGGCACAAAAACTAGGGCATGTTGGTATTTTGCGATATGCCGCGCAGCGCTCGTTTTCACTCTTGAGAGATGAAGCCACACGTCATCGGCGTCGCAGCAAAGGCAGGTAACGCCATCGAAGCGATCCTCGCGAAGCTGCTACCCGGTCGCGATGGCCCCGCTGACAAGAAGCCGAGAGTAATCTCCCATCGCAGCGTTGGCGACGGCGCTCACCTTTCCGTGCGTGGTCGCGTTGTACGTGCGGCAACCAGTCGTTCGGCGCTGAACGGAAAGCCACGCTCCGCATCGGCACAGCTCGTTTCGGTGTACCGCGCATTCGATATTGTGGAAGTGCCGTTTGTCACAGTGCAAGTGTCGCTTCACAACACCACAGCCGTCGGCCAAACCGACGAAGCCGGGTTTTTCGCCATTGAGTTACCGGCTGTCCACCGTGAGAACTGGAGCAGCGGTTGGCATCATCCGCGCATCTGCGTTCTCGCCAACGCGCCGCACTCCAACATTGCCGAAAGCGCACTGGCTTCGGCGCCCGACGTTGACGCCGACGTTTTTGTGCCTCCTGAAAATGCTGCATTGGTCATCGTAAGCGATCTTGACGACACGACGATGGACACGCAATCGACCCGCGCATTTGAAGTGGTGAGAAAGGTGCTGTTCGCTGCACCGCAGAAAAGACTACCTGTGGAAGGCGTCGCAGATTTGTACACCAAATTGCGACGCGGAACAAATGGCGAAGGTGACAATCCAATTTGCTACATCTCAAGTGGCGCCTGGAATTTGTACGATCATATTATTGACTATCTTGATTTCCATGAACTTCCAAAGGGCGCGATCTATCTGAACGATTGGGGATCGCGTCGACGCGCGTTTCACACAGTTGGGCATGCGCATAAATCCACCCATGTGTCGCAACTACTGTCGCGCTTTTCGTCAACACCATTCCTGTTGATTGGCGACGACATCATGGAAGACCCGGAATTGTATGCGGCGATCGCAATAAACAATCCGAAACGCATTTCAGCAATTTGGATTCGCGTGGTTCTCAATGATCGCGCACGAGTTCGGGACATTGAACATTTACGCGCATCATTGAATGCAGTTGGAACAGAATTGATAGTCGCCATCAACAGCACCGCGTTCGCGAGTCATGCGCGCAAACGCGGTTGGATTGCCTGAAATGTTTCTTTGAGTTGCTACAGCGCATGTGCGGCAACGCGCATGTCGCAAATTACTGGCATTCGCGCTAATTGTCGCCATCAATCAAACCGCCCAGCGCCCCCAACACCGAACCCTCTTCGCGCCGACGTCCACCAGCTTTTGGAGACGCCGAAATTATCCGATCGGCCAAACGTGAAAACGGCAGCGTCTGCAGAATCACTCGGCCAGGGCCGGTTAATTGCACAAGGAACAATCCCTCGCCACCAAACAGCGCGGTCT
Organism: Gemmatimonadaceae bacterium; assembly: GCA_040004455.1. Taxonomy (GTDB): domain Bacteria; phylum Gemmatimonadota; class Gemmatimonadetes; order Gemmatimonadales; family Gemmatimonadaceae; genus Gemmatimonas. The sequence goes on along the minus strand of JBDUAX010000532.1, from coordinate 879 downwards.
TGATTCCAGGCACGCGCTGAATGTCATAGTCCACACTCGGTTGAAATGCCATCAGGCAACCGGTGTCGACTCGCAGCACTTCACCCGGTACCAGATCAACCGCGTGCAACGTGCCCGACGCATGCAGAAACGCGAGGCCGTCGCCGGAAAGTCGTTGCAGAATGAACCCTTCGCCACCAAAGAATCCGGCGCCAATTTTCCGCGTGAACGCAACGGAGATATCAATGCCGCGCGCCGCACACAGAAACGAATCTTTTTGTGCCAGCACCGTGCCGCCCCAATCCTTGAGTTGCAGCGGGACGATCTTGCCAGGATACGGCGCAGCAAACGCGACATCGGCGCGCTTCTGCCCGGCATTGCCAAACAGCGTCACGAAAAACGAATCTCCCGCGAGCACGCGCTTCCCTGCACCGATGAGTTTGTCGAAGAACGAACCGGCACGCGCGTTGGGATCGAGCGTGGTCGCCATCGTGATGCCTTCACGCATGAACATCATTGCGCCCGCCTCGGCAAACACAGCTTCGCCCGGATCGAGCGTAATGATGACAGCCTGCAAGTCGTCGCCAATAATCTGGTAGTCGATTTCGTCAGCCATCTGAACTCCTGTTGATGCTTTGAAGGGCGTAGTGAAAACGTTCTGAGGCGATGTGAGTTGTAGCCGCCGCAAGTGAGCTATACTGTTGTCTCGCCTATTGATTGGGCCAACATTCGTTGGCCGGCGACTCACAGTTTAGCCGCGCGACTTAGCCCGCGTGAGGGTGGCAATGGGACGTTTACTCGGGTACTTCGCGCGCGGACTTGTGCTCATCGTTCCGTTCGCCTTAACCGCGTACGTATGCTGGTCGATTTTTACGACGGTAGACGGCTGGCTGGGGTTTC
>JBDUAX010000122.1:0-10562 GCA_040004455.1 Gemmatimonadaceae bacterium | reverse complement strand
GTGACGGTCTCGACACTACATACGACGGCGAACGCTGCAGCATTGTCACGTGCGCCGCATCCCGTGCCATCGCTGGTACGAGAGTGATAGCGGTTGCGCCGCTTCCAATTATTACCACATGCTTTCCGCGATAGTCCAGGTCAGCAGGCCACTGCTGCGGGTGCACAATGCGACCAGAGAAGTTCTTGACTCCTGCAAATTCGGGCGTGTATCCGCTCGCGTAGTCGTAATAGCCGGTGCACGTGTAGAGAACGTTGCATGTGAATACGGAACATGTTTCGGCTTCATCACCTGCCGGCTTTACACGTACTTCTACAGTCCAGTGCAAATCACTTGTCGACCACGTCGCACGCGTCATTCGATGCCCAAGTCGAATGTGTCGATCAATAGCGAACGTTTTTGCGGTGTCGCGAATGTAGTTGAGAATTGCAGCACCATCGGCAATCGCCGCGCCCTCAAGCCAGGGCCGAAAGCGATACCCCAATGTGTACATGTCCGAATCCGAGCGTACGCCCGGGTATCGAAACAAATCCCAGGTGCCACCAGTAGCGTCGCGTGCTTCGAGAATAGCGAAACGTTTTTTCGGACAGCGCGTTTGTAAGTGATACGCCGCCCCTACTCCGGAGAGTCCCGCACCGATTATCAGTACATCAAAATGCTCAACCGAAAAATGCCCTGTACCAAAGTGGTCCGCGTCAGAGTGCTGGGCGGCGCGATGTGCCGCATCAAATGGCGCGGGTGGATCTGACTCGGACGCGAACGGCATGGGCTACTCGTTGCAGCGTTTAGCGGCGGAACTCGGGCAGATCGTGGAGGTCGATCCCACGGAATCTAAAACCAAAATCCGCCTGGCTCTGTGATTGGAACGCTGTTGGGAAGATCGCGGCGCCGCACGCGTCTGGTGATTGCATTGGTGCCGTTGAGGCCGCAACTTGATTTCGCACGTGTAGGGCGGCGCCATGAGCGCCAGCGTTCCGGGAATCGTTTCCCATTTCGAACGATTATCAACTCAAGCCGATTGCGCTCAGGGCTACGCGAACATGTCGTCAATTGTATTTGTTCATGGCACCGGCGTGCGCCAGCCCGCCTACGACGAGCTCTTTAAGAGAGTCTCCGCCGAGCTTGAGTCACGCAATTCGACGCGTGAAGTTGTTCGCTGTTATTGGGGTGGTGATTTTGGCGCGCGACTCGCCAAAGGGGGTCGTTCAATTCCCGATTACGACACCACTCGCGCTTTACCAGGCGTGGCCGATGAGAACGACGCGGCCGCGACACTATGGGAGCTACTGGAGAAAGACCCGCTTTTCGAGTTTCGCCTCCTCGCCGACGGATCGTCGACAACGCGCGCCAGAATTGGGGAAGAGTCACCGGGTGAGCAAATAGCCGATCGGCTGACATACTTCAAACCGTCACCGACTCTTGCCGAACTGCTGCAAGCGTCTGATCTCACCGAACAATTCGAAACAGCGCGTCGACTGATTGTCCAGAGTGGCGTTGTGCGCGCAGCATTGCGGTCTGCACCATCCGAACTCGATCCGTATCGACGCGTGCTGGCGCGTTCGCTTGTTGCAATGACGATTCATGAAAGCGAACTTCGCGACAGCGGTGCAGACGGAACCGCAGCGTGGGTGCTGGCCGGCCCGCGCCGCGACGCAATTGTTGATCTCATTTTCCTCGAGCTGGGTGGCGGTGAGCGCGGACTTGGTGCGTGGACTGCAAAACAGGTCACGGGAATTGCATCATGGGTGAGCACAAGCTTGGTGAAACGAAAGCGCGGTTCAATTACCGACGCGGGTTCGCCCGCTGCAGGCGACATTCTGCTGTATCAGGCGCGCGGCGAACCCATTCGAAATTGTATTTACGAAACGCTGGTAGCGGCCAAGCCGCCGGTGACCGTCATCGCGCACAGTCTGGGAGGTATTGCCGCGGTTGAGTTGCTGATTCTCAAGAACATTCCATCGGTGGAATTGCTCGTGACAGTGGGTTCGCAATCACCGTTTCTTTACGAATTGGGCGCGCTGTGCAGTCTCGCTCCCGATGCAAAGCTTCCACCACACTTTCCGCGTTGGCTTAATGTGTATGACAAGCGCGATTTCCTGAGTTACCTCGCGAAACCCGTATTCGACGATTCACGCATTACTGACGTCGAAGTTGATAACCGGGAATCGTTTCCGCGTGCGCACAGTGCGTACTGGAGCAATCCCGCACTGTGGGATGCGGTCGAACAATCGTGGGCGTCGCTGTGATGGATGCCGATCCGAAGCAAACGTTCGCGGTGGTCGTGGGAATTGAATCCTACACGATGAAATGCGCACCACTCGATGGTCCTGCGCCCGATGCCTGCAATTTCGTGAACTGGTTGCGCAAGCAAGAGGTGCCAGCCGACAACATCAAGTTGTTTCTGTCACCAATCAACGACAACAAGGATGTGCGTCCGGAAGATGTGGCCTTTGCAAATCCGGCAGCGGCAACTCAGGCCAATATCAATGAAGCGCTGGTTGATTGGGCGCATTCAAAAGAGGGCGACCTGTTTATTGTGTTTTGGGGCGGGCATGGAGTGAGCGATGACGATGACAATCGGGCACTCTTTTACACGGATGCCACAGATAGCAACCTTCGCAATCTCAATTTGTCTGCGCTACTGCAGAAATTGCGCGCATCAAGTTTCAGAATAAGAAAACAACTGTATTTTGTCGACTCCTGCGGATCGTTTGCGAGAGATCTTGGAGTGGGCTTGCCGAAGGAATTGTATGGCGCACTCAGCGGCGATCTCACCGCCGATTCCACACGGCAAAGTGTCTTCTTTGCAGCGGGCCCGGGTCAGGTTGCGAAGAACATCACGGCGGAGAAAACCGGTATGTTCGCGCGCGCCTTGTTCAATGTGCTCAAGCTTGAACATTCGTTTCCCCCCGACGTGCAACGAGTGGCCGACGGTATCAACGAAGAGTTCAGGATACTCCAGGAAAAAGGATCCACGCGTCAAATTCCGGGGCTGTACGATGTTCTCATTGCCGGACGTAAACACTCCCGACGAATTAATGGCGCCCCGCAGGAAGATCGCGCCATCGGACCGCTCGTTCCAAAGTTGTACGACCGAATTTTTCAGGACGGCGACTTCTGGAGTCGCTTTCAAAATGACTGGCGCACCAAGCGCGTACCGCAAATCTTTTTTCTTTTCGGAGAAGTTCTCGAAGAACATCGCAGCCTTGTTACCCGACTTGTCGAATTGCGAATTAAATCATTCGCGGAGTCGGAGTGGGGAGATGCCGATGGGACAGTTCGTCAAATCAACGTCGATGCCTGGCCAAACGTCGGTTCTCTGGAGCGTAGGAAAACGAGAATCCCCGGTGCGCTGGCGGCGGCCAGCGCCAGTCGCCCTACCGCAACAAACAATGCAAGGGAAGTTCTTTCAGAGGTTCCCGGTTTTTCGAATTACAAAGTTCTGGTTGTGAGTCAGCAGATTGCGGCCGAAACGTGGTCGCCTGATGACGCGCAACTTCTGCAGTGGTATCTGGATCAGTTCTGGAATGGCACTGCGTGGGAGGCCGGCGATCCCACGCCCGTTCTGTTTCTTCAGTTTGTTTGCGCGGAAGAAATGTTCGCGAGCGGCGCCAAGGCAAAACTGTTTTCCGATTTGGAAGCAATGTGCGACGCACGACCCTCGGCCGCGATCTATTTGCTCGATGAGTTGCTGGCGCTTAGCGAACAGGATCTGCGCAACTGGTTCGACACCTACATCGCCGGAATTGCGCAACCACCCATTAACAGTGCGGACGAAGCGCAGGCAATTTATGCGGCGGCGAAAACGCGCCGGGATAAAATTCGACGCACTGATTACATCGAGACTCAGCTAACTGAAACTCACGAGAAATGGACTCAACAGGTGGCAAGACTATGACATGGCGAATTTATGGTGAAGCGCTCGCTCTAAAACGTGCGCCCAACTCGGCGAACTTTGCAGAAGCGGCGGGCTATCTGCCCGATCAGGGACTAATTGACGCAGTTGATGTGGCGATCAGTCTTGGGCAACCGCTGTTGCTGACCGGGGAACCGGGATCTGGTAAAACACAACTCGCGCACAGTCTGAGTTTTCAGCTGTTTGCGTCGGCGCCGATCATATTCAATACCAAGACCACATCGACAGCGCGCGATCTGTTCTATCAATACGATGCGCTCCGACACTTTCGCGATGCGCAACTACACAAGGCCGATGGTGCAAGTTCGGCGTCGGATTACATCTCGTTCGAGGCCCTCGGATTGGCAATTCTGTTGTCGCAACCACGCGGCGAAGTGGCGGAAATGCTGCCGGCTGCTTTGCGCGCCAATCCCGAAGGAAAATCGGTCGTACTCATTGACGAAATTGATAAAGCGCCGCGCGATTTGCCAAACGATGTGCTGAACGAAATTGAACGGATGGAATTTTCCATTAAGGAAACCGGGCGAACATTTCGCGTGGACAATGCGGCAGTGCGTCCTGTAGTTGTGTTGACAAGCAACTCGGAGAAGCTGCTTCCCGACGCGTTTCTGCGGCGTTGTGTGTATTACCATTTGCCATTTCCCGACACGGCGCAGTTGCGGAAAATCGTGACCGCGCGACTTGGCGATGATAGCAAGCGTCCCTGGATTGTGGAGGAGATTCGAAAGTTCGAAGCCATTCGTGCTTTACCGATCAAGAAGAAGCCAGCGACGGCGGAACTGCTCGCGTGGCTTCGCATTCTCGAGCAATTGGCCAGCGAACAAAAAGACGGCGACCCGGCATTGCATCCTGTTTACAAGAACGCAATTGCGGTGCTGTTAAAGGACAAGGACAGTCAGGACACTGCACGGAAGGTAATCGCGCAGTGACCGAAGGAACGACGCGAACTCTTTGGTGCGTAACGCTGCTGGATCAGTTGCGCCAGGAAGGATTTGACGTCGGCATCACTCAGTATCTGCAGGTGGAAACGTTGTTTGATCGGGTTGAGGCGCCGCTTAACCCGAGCGACCTTAAGACACTGATTTGTCCGATTGTCGCGCGAAGTGTGGAGGAGCAGCAGCGTTTCGGCGAGTTGTTTGATGCGTATTTGGCTGCGCAAAAGGTGAATGACTATGACGAGGCGACGGTCATAGCACCACTCAAATTGCGACCATCTCAACCATCATCGCCGTTGTCGGCACCACCGGCACCGCGTTGGACTGATCGTCGCAGTGTACGTGTTGCACTCGGCGCGGCGTTCGCAATTGTTTTTGCGGTGGTGTCGTGGTTTGTCGCGCGCGCGATCACGCCGTGCGTCGGTGCGGAGTGCGGGCAAGGTGCGAAGAAAGATTCCGTAGTTGCGCCGGGCAAACCGGACACAACGAAGGGCACGGCAATTGCGAAGCCTACGCTGGTAGTTCCAGCGCAAAGTCGCGTGGTCAGCATACATCCGAGTGACACAACCAGGACTGCGCCAACACCAAGCGTATGGCCTGAACGCGGCCTGGCATTCGCTGTACCGTTGTTCCTGTTCGCACTTTTTGCCCGGTGGCGCAATTACCGAAAACAGGCCGTTGCAGAACGAACTTCTGCGTCAAACGCGCCGTTCGTGTGGCCGATTCGAATTGCGAACGCAGGAAATTCGCTTTTTGCGGTTGCTGATCTCGCGTCAACAGCGCGTGCGCTAAGGCGACGCCAGCCCGGAAATGAAGTGCGGCTCGCTATTGAGCCCTCGGTGCAAGCGACCATTCATGCATTTGGCTTTCCCACATTTCGATTTTCGGCTGTTACGCGTCCGTCTGAGTACGTGATGCTGATTGAGTCATCATCGGCGCGCGACAATCAGGCGCGATACTTTGGGGCATTGGCTAGCCGTCTTGAGGCCGAAGGCGCGTTCATTACGCAGTACTACTTCGATCGCGATCCGCGCGTCTGCTATCGTGAATCGGACGGCCGTTCATTCAAGATTGTCGATTTGGCGCGACAACACAGTAACGATCGACTCATCGTATTCTCAAATGGTTCGCCATTCTTGCATCCGGTGCGCGGTACGGTGCAGTCGTGGATTGATCTCTTTGACACCTGGAGTGATCGCGCAATTCTCACGCCCGTTCCGCCAAGGCGATGGGGCGCGCGTGAAGTTGCGCTTCGAGGATGCTTTCTGGTGTTACCCGCGACCCTTGAAGGTTTGCGCGCCGTGGCCGATCACTTTGATGCGGGAACGCGTCCCGAGTTGAGTCGCTGGAAGGAGCGTGATCGCTCGACTGGAAAAGCGATCACTGCGACAGCAATTGAAGCCGATGAATTGCGAGCGGAGTTAGGAGACGATCTCTTTCGGTGGGTCGCCGCTTGTTCCATTTACCCTGAATTGTATTGGGATCTTTCTGCGCATTTGGGGGAACTGCCTGCTATTGCGTCAGTGTTTTCGGAGTCGAATGCACTCCGCTTGATACAGCTGTCGTGGTTTCGCGATGGTGCAATGCCGGAGAAACTGCGACACGCGTTGCAGCTTGAGCTCAAAAATCTTGATGCATCGCTTACCGATACTGAAGCGTTGGTTCGCACCAGTTTGATAGAGTTGCTCGAACGCGATCCCATTTCGTTCGAAACCGCAGCCGGAGAAGAGCAGCAAAGACAGTTGCTACTGCAGCGTCTCTATTTGTATCGCGAAGACAAGCTGGCGACAGATGTTGTAAAGCGGGAACTCGAGTCGAAATTTCCGACGGATGAATTGTTGCAAGATGTGACCGTTGTGCGGTTGCTTGATCGTGCTTCGAATCCGCTGGCGCTCAAGTTGTCGCGTGCGATTCGGAATGGATTGTGGCGCGGCGGGCATCCGGCGTTTGCGACGCGGACGTTGGCGTACGGTGTTGTGCCGGTAATTGTTGGTGTGGTGTTGGCGGCGCAAATAAAGGCTCCGGGAACCAAGGCAAACACGTCAACGAATGCTCCGCAATCGGTGGCTGTGGTACCGTTGTACCGGAGCGTTCAATTACCGCCTTCAACTGCGTTTGAACTCGGCGCTATAGGTGTTGACTCTACTGGAACGCCCATCACCAATGCGACGACTGCGTGGAGCGTTAACGACACTTCCTTAGCGACGGTTGTGCCACATGATTCCGGCAACAGCACTCTTACGACGCGCGCGACACAGAGTGCCAGCACCGTTCAACTATCGATATTGAATACTCGGGCATCAATGGATGTGCGTGTCCAGAGTGGCGTGCCTGCCATTGTGTGGACATCCGCCGTGATCGATTCCGGCGTGCCGACACAAATCGGCGCGACTGGCCGACGCACTGGTTGGGTAAGTTGTCGATCAGATGTTGCTGACGTGGCATCGGCCACTGGTGTAGTGATTGGGCATCTGCCGGGCAGCACAATGCTCACTCGATCATTGAACTCCAGCGACGTCAAAAAAGTCGGCGGCACAGCCAAGGCATCGATGTTCGATTTCGGTTTTGACAAAGAAGTCGTGCGACCGGGAACCTAATTTCAGATCGTGCACGTGCGCGTTCCGATTGCTGATGTGAAGACGGCGTCCGCGCGTGATTTGAATTTCGTAACGATGCCAATCAGTCCGTATCATGTGCAGTCGTCGGTAAGCGACGACTCCACTGTCAACCTTCACCTGCAGAGTTTCAAGACGCTTCGCCAGTCCGATTCGACTCTGCAATTGAACGTTGTCATCTCGTATCCGTCCACTTCAGACGCTGATGCCGGAACTTCATTCATGGGTCGCGTTACGAATTTGGCTCGCCAATTATCAATTTCCGGTGCGGTAACGCCCTCCCATGAGATATTTACATCTGCAAATTGTGATAATTCGGCAGTCTCCAGAGTAGCGGCAACTGTCGAGTTGAGTCGTGTTGATTTCATTGTTGCTCACGGCACGCAGGCGGCGGCCGCGACAACGGATATGTCTACGAGTGGCAGCAGACCGAGCGGGAATGGAAAAGCCCCATCAACTTCGTCGACTGCCGTCCCCATGCCGAACATCATCGGGCAGACTCGCAATGCGGCAGTAGCGCGCCTTCGCGAACTCGGGATACAGAGAATTGTCTTTAACGATACATCAAACTCCGCGGCAAATAACATCGTAGCAATGGCGAAGCCCGTACCAGGTACCTTAGTTCGTCCGGGCGGTCTGGTATCATTGACTACTACGACAAACAAGCAATTAGCATTTCCCAACTGGATTGGCCAGCCGTCCAGTGTCGCTCAACAAGTGGCCAGCTATAGCGGGTTTGTAATGGTCGTCGATACGATTCTTGTGGATTCACTTTCTCGCAACTATTCCGATCTGATAGGCTCTCAAAGGCCCGCCGCTGGATCACGCGCCAGAGTTGGTGACACAATTCGAGTCACGGTCGACGTGTTGCGAATCAAAGTTCCACCTCTCACCGGATTGGATTTGCAAACAGCGCTCAAGCAATTGTCCGCAGTAGGTCTCACCGCTCGAGTTGACACGACACGAGTGTCCGCGAGTAGAATGCCTCTCGGTTCCGTTCTAAAGCAGTCTCCCGTTTCGGGAACCAGAGTTCGGAAACAGAGCGAAGTGCAACTGACAATTATTCTTGCAGCCGAGACGAATGGAGCGAATTCCAACTCGCCTGGCAACACCGTGTACAGCGACTCCGTCTTTGCAAAGCACGCGCTCGATGTCGTCGTTCAGAAGTATCCAGCATCAGATCTGCAAAACGCTATTCAAGCACTTCAAAAGAACACTCCGCGAACCACCTGGCTCGCCGACCTCGTTGAGTCGGCCTCCAAATCGTACGGCGTTACCCCAACACAAATGCGCGACCTCGTGCAACTCACGCTGTGCCGAACTCCCACGAGCGACGAAGCCGCTGCCTTCGCTGGCGAATTGGCCAAGGTAGGCCCCAAGGCCTTTGTACAGTCGCGCCTCAACTCTCCCGAAGGCCTTCGAGTGCGCGCCTCCTGCATTGACGGCCGAGGAGCCTCCGCAAAATAGGAACACAGTAGCTGCGAAAATTTTTGCAGGCACTAGAATGTGCGCATGCAAACGTACTCCTCCCCTCCCTACGACATCAGCGCCTGCCGACGAGCAATCCCCCTGCTCGGCACCGCCATTCCAATGAACAACTGCTCGCAGGCGCCTCAAACCTCTGAGACGCGTGCGGCCGCTGAACGATATCTGGAATCGTGGAATGTCAGTGGAATGGACTGGGATGCGTGGATGCACGAAGTCCATCTCGCAAAAACTGAATTTGCGAAACTCATCGGCGCGTCGGTCGATGAGATTGCGATGTTCAGCTCCGTGTCCGAGGCCACGAGCGCCGTTGCGAGCGCGCTCGACTTCACCGGCGAGCGAAGCAACGTTGTCGTAACCGGTGCTGAATTTCCAACCATCGGCCACGTGTGGCTCGCGCAGAAGAAACGCGGCGCAAATGTGCAGTGGGTGCCCGTTGAGAACGGCGCGATCAATGCAAACGAATACGTGAATCGTGTTGATGATGAAACGCTCATCGCTTCTATCACGCACGGATATTTCCTGAACGGGTTCACCCAGGATCTCTCGACTATCACAACACTCGCGCACGCCCGAGGTGCGCTGCTGTTCGTCGATGCGTATCAGACACTCGGTGCCGTTCCCGTTGACGTCAAAGCCCTCGGTGTCGACTTTCTCGCGTCGGGAAATCTGAAATATCTGATGGGCGTGCCGGGAGTCGCATTCTTGTACGTGCGACGTGAGATGATTGAGCGCATGCATCCAACCGTCACCGGATGGTTTGGTCGGGCGAATCCATTTGCGTTCAGTGCCAACACACTCGATTGGTCTCCAACGGCCAGCCGTTTTGATACTGGTACGCCACCCGTTATGAACGCGTACATCGCGCGCGCTGGAATGGAAATCATCAACAAGCTGGGCGTACCAGACATTCGCGCGTGGCACATCATACTCGCGCAGCGATTGATTGATGGCGGCCGAGAACGCGGGCTCACGTTGTTTGGCCCCGATGATGTTACGAACAAAACAGCATCGACAGCGTTTGTCGTGAACGATTCCCATGCCGTTGAACACGCGATGCGCGAGCGCGGTGTTATTGCGGCTGCTCGCGGCCCGGTAATTCGTTTGGCGCCGCACTACTACAGCACGTTCGATGATGTTGATACCGCACTCAGCGTACTGCGCGACGTTCAACACACTGTGTCAAAATGAGCGCGCCAAATACATCCCCCGTTGTGCGCGAAACTTTCGCGTCGCGCTTCGGCACGCTTATGACCATCGTGGGCGTCGCGCTCGGACTTGGCAATGTGTGGCGCTTTCCGTACATGGTTGGGAAGTTCGGCGGCGCCGCGTTCGTGATGTTTTATGTGTTCATCTCCATCGTGATTGGCGTCCCCGCACTGATGGCGGAATTTGCTCTCGGCCGGCACACGCGGCGCGGACCACTGGGCGCGTTCGCCGGCGGCGGATTGCCCTTTGGCAAGCAAGTTGGATGGTTTTTCTTCATCATCGTCATTGCAGCAACCGGTTACTACACGGCCGTTATTGGTTGGGTGCTGTATTTCGCCATTGGACAGGCCGCGCTCGCCGTTATTCCATCGTTCGATGCAGCCGCCATTCTTCCCCCCGATA
>JBDUAX010000121.1:0-10573 GCA_040004455.1 Gemmatimonadaceae bacterium | reverse complement strand
CGCGACGTCGCTACAAACGGGCACGGAGCAATCCGCGTCTGCTGTTTATCCGCGTGTCGCGATATGTTCATCGAATGAAATCAATTTCTGACCAGCTCGTGTTCCGTCGCAGCGGCCTTGTCGCCGGCAACCGCATGGTGCTGGCCGCGATGACCAACAAGCAAAGCCACGACGATGGCACCATTTCCGACGATGAGCTTAACTGGCTCACGTCACGCGCGGACGGCGGCTTCGGCATCATCACCACCTGCGCGGCGCATGTTGCCAAAGACGGGCAGGGATGGCCAGGGGAACTCGGAATATTCGACGACTGCCATTTACCGGGCCTCACCCGTCTTGCCACGGAAATTCACGATCGCGGCGCCAGTTGTCTCGTGCAGATTTTTCACGGCGGCGTGCGAGCGGATGCGAGTGTTAGCGGCGTGCAACCATGGACAGCGAGCGCGCATGACGGCGCGCGCGAAGCAACTGAGGAAGATCTCGCTCGCGTTGTCACGCAGTTTGCCGACGCTGCCGCTCGCGCGGAGCAGGCAGGATTTAACGGGGTCGAAATTCACGGTGCGCATGGATACCTGTTCACACAGTTCCTGAGTGTCACGCAGAATATGCGCACCGATCGCTGGGGCGGCAGCATTGAGAACCGTGCGCGATTGCTGCGCGAAGTCACACGCGCAGTGCGCGCGAAAACGAGTAAGCAATTCACCGTTGGCGTGCGCCTGTCACCAGAAGATTTCGGTAACGCGAAGGGGCTCGACCTCGACGAAAGTATTGAAGTCGCGCGCTGGCTGGCCGAAGACGGCATTGATTTCATTCATTTGTCACTCTGGCGGTCGTCGAACAACACCACCAAGCGCCCCAGTCAACACGCGGTGGAGTTGTATCGCGAAGTGTTGCCGAAAGACGTCGTGTTGATTGTTGCAGGCGCCGTTTGGACCCGCGCCGAAGCCGAATCATTGTTAGCGATGGGGGGCGACGCCGTCGCCATTGCTCGCGCCGCAATTCTCAATCCCGATTGGCCGTTGCGTGCTGTTGACGATGCCTGGGAACCCAAACGCCCACCTGCGACCATTGATGAACTACTCGGTCGCGGGTTGGGGGAAAAGTTTGCGGGTTACATGCGCGCGTGGAAGGGTTTTGTGGAGTAGGGCTGCGCAATGTTCCCGCGCGCTGCTAATGACGCTTATACAAATCGCGCGCGACAATCAGCTTCAGGGTGAATTTGTCCGATGCGTCGGTGAGTCCGACCCCCGCGCCGAATTCAATGTCCCACGTTTTTCCCGAGTGATCAACAACAGCGTACACCTGGTGTGATTGATTCGCCACCGACTGAAATTTGTGAATTGCGCCCAAGTCTGCGTATTCCTCAACCGCAATGGCCCACTGCGAATTTGCATTGTACGCCAGTCGGGTTGACGGCGCGAAATCGAGATTCTTGAAGCCATCGTATTCGGTATCGAGAATCGGATTGAAAATGAAATCAAATGGCTTGAAGTGCCAGCCGAGTATGGGGCGGATTTCGGATGAAATGCGTTTCTGGTCCCAGCGCTTGTTGTTGAAGCTCAATTCGAAATTGACACCATACGCGAACTTGCGATCGTCGTTGTTCGGCGCAACAAACAATGTTCGCAATTTGAATCCGTCCAGACCGAAACCGGCGTGTTCGTCAACGCTGTAGAGTGGCAAATACAATCCTGCTTCAAACCATTTCGTTACGCCGTACGCGAACTCCGGCACGCCGTTCAATGAGTGATTCGAAACAACTGCGCCGGGAAAACCAGCGACATCAATTCCCCTTGGCGTGTAATTGGTGTGCAGCGTCAGATTAAAAACTCCCTTCGCGGCAATGCCACCCTGGTAAACCTGGATCTCATCGACTTGCGCATAAACGAAAGCGGGAGTCGTCAGTGCGACGCTTCCCGCAATCATGAAATACAACCAGCGTTTGCAATTCAAATTCATGAGCGCACCGTTTGAGTTTGATATCATCCCTCTCACGCAGTGCGCCCGCCCAACGATCTACTTCACTATGATCGTCACCGTTGCATCGGCACTGGCTTCACTGCCGCGAGTAAGCTTGTAGGTAAATGAATCCGTACCGACAAATCCCTTACTTGGGGTGTAAACAAAACCGCCGTCGGCGCTCTTCGCAACTTTTCCGTGCGCGGGGTTCGTGCCAACAGCGGCTGACGTCGGTGTCGCTGCAGTACGCGCGCCAACGCCCAGAACCGCCGAACCCGGAACCGACAAAGGCTTGTCCACACCACTGACGTACACGTGACCAGTCGCCGCCAACGGCGCTTCGCCACCACGTCCACCACCCCGCGGCGCCTGTGGAGCTGGCATCTTGTCAGGCGCGAAACGAGGCAGCAACTCGTCGCGGTTCGCGAGGTGCAACATGACCGACGCAGATACAATGGCGTTGTGAATGACGTCTTCCGGCACAATGCGCTCGTACGTGTCGAGGTTGGTGTGCCAGGTAGTGCTGTTGTATTCGATGTTGTCCTGCTGCGTGCCGATGCCCGGAAGGCCCGCAACTGCAAATGCACCATTGTCGCTGCCACCTTCCGCGCGCGCCGCCGATGGCAATGCACCGAATATTCCAAAGTCTTCGAATGGCTTGAGAATTTGCGCGAGTGCAGATGCCGCTTCGGGTGGACCAAATATTGATGCGCCGCGAACGCGACCCGTACCGTCATCAATGTTCCAATACGCCTGCAACTTGCTGAAGTCTTTTGTTGGCGCTTCTGCGCTTCCGAAATGTTGCTTCACGTAGTCGAATGAGCCCAGTTCCCCTTCTTCTTCACCGCTCCACAGCGCGACGCGAATGGTGCGGCGCGGCTTTGCACCAGTCGCCATGAGAATGCGCGCAGCTTCCATCATGATAGCGCAACCAATCGCGTTGTCTGTGGCACCCGTTGCGCTTGTCCATGAATCAAGATGTCCCCCCATCATCACGACTTCATCCGCTTTGTCCGTTCCCGGAATTTCGGCGACCGTTACGTACGAAGTTTTTCCTTCCGGGAAGAACGTATTAATCACATTGAATTCAACCGCGACCGGCGTGTTGTCCTGCAGAATGCGGAAGATGCGACCGAAGTCGTCGTTCCGCAGAATGACTGCGGGATACTGCGGCGTGGTGTCGTCGTAAATTTGTCCGGCACCGTTTTGCGCAACGATGACGCCGGGAATGCGACCACCACCCATTGGCACCAGTCGCAACGCTGGCGGATTGTCGCGCAGCAATGCAGTGATTCGTTGATTGACCTGTTGTGCGGAGAGATGTCCTTCGGGCGTTGGCGCTGCGTTACCACCGCGTCCGCCACCAAACCCACCCGGTCCCGCGCCGCCCCCACGACCGCCACGACCACCGGCGCCCGCGACCGCATTCGGATCGGGCTGATAGCGCGGTTTGATTTGATCGTCGGGGGTGCGCTTCGGGCGCATGCTGAAATCAACGGGCACAACTGGTGGCACTCCCACCATCACGATGCCGCCCTTCACTTTCGGCGCAACGCTTGTGAGAAACGCAGTGAGTTCTGCTTCAGTCGGATTTTCCGGACCAACAACGCTCAGAACGTTGCCGGTCACTATGCCTTTTGTTGACGGCGACCATGGCTGTGCTTCGAACTTGATGTTCGCTTTCACTGGCGACGTGATGAACCCCGTCGCCCGCCCGGGCAACCAGCCCACACCACGCCAGGTGAATGGTTCAAGATGCGCATTCTGCATGCCGAAATCCGTCATCGTTTTCACGGCCCACTTGGCCGCCGCCACATGGTTCGGAGAACCGATTGGTCGCGGTCCGTACACGTCCGCGAGATAGTGCTCAATCCACATGAGTTTTGAATGATCGGTGCCTTCCGCGCGAATTTTCGCGTTCATCGCGTCGTCGATTTTTTCGCTCATCGGCTGCTGCGCATTCGCCGATATAGCTTGCGCTGACAGAGCGACAGCTGCAAGCAACAGTGGAGCGAACATTTTACGAAACATCAGCGAACTCCTGAGAAGAATGATTGGAACACACAAAATACGCTTTGATCGAATGGAGCGCTGCGAAGGACTTGGCGATGCGGGACATTGAAACGGCGAATGACCTGCTGCAGCGTGACGTTCCGACGGAAAATCGCTCAGTGTGCTCGGCGAACTGGAAGCGGCAGTCGTCCGAGATTCGCCACGACTCCGACGTAAATCGCTCGAGGTTGACCTCCAGAAATCGGCGCAATCCACCCCAGGTCGAGATTGAGCTCCGGCTTGATCAAATACGTTGGCCCGAACAGCATTGCCACTGTCGGAGCACTTCCATCTGCACCACCGGTGCCGGGATAACCAAAACACTCAAGCGCAAACGACAACTTGCCCCTTACGGGAATGCTCGACGATGCAGCAAACATGGTGGACGTGCTTGCTTCCTGCCGGCCGTTGCTGCTTCGACGCGTAATGCCAACATTCAAATCGACGTCGACAGCGCCAATTGAACGGCTGTCGATGAGCAATAGACTCACGTCATTGGTACGACTCCCACGTTCGCCGCCCGTTGAAAACTTCAATTGCGGTTGAATTGCGAAATCACTCAAAATCGGATGATCTTTTAGCACGGTGAATTTGAATGCCGCCGCAATGTCGCCAATTCCCGCAGAGGCCGGCGGAGTGGCCCCGTAGACAGGCACCGACAAGGAGAACTGCACACGCGGAGCCACACCAAATTTGATAACAGTCGGAATAAGTCCCGACTGCGACTTATCAGAATACCGATCAACTTCGAGGCCGGTTTCAACTTCGACGTACGCGGGTGCAACAGTTCCTGCATGCGTTGCCACCGTGGGGCGCTCAGGCTGCACCTCGCGGGGATGCGAGGCAACATCCACCGGCACACACGCGGCCATTGCAACAGCGCACGCGAACAACGCGCACGCGACGCTGGCTGTTTGGGTCGATTGTTTCCATCGCTTGTATGTCAACGCCGTCATCGCCAACAACGAAATCGCAATCGCCGCCATTGCATCGGGCAAGTCAAACTGATCATCACGATAGTTCAGCAAGTCATACGCCTTTTGATCCCCCTCGGCCTGTACACGCACGTCGGCTTTCTTCTTCGATTCGTTCGTTGCAATCGAGTCGGAGCGCGCGGCACTTGCCAGAAACACACCTGCGCTTGCTATTGCAACGAGTGTGTTCAGACGGCTGTGCGCCGCGCTCGCTTCGGCGGCATTCTGCGCAGCCGAATCGCTCACCGAATCCATCGGATTTATTTCCATCAGGCGACTACTTGTTCAGTCGCTTCAATTCCGCTTCCGCCACGATAAATCCGAAACCCGGCCACCCCCCCGATTTTACTGCGCGCTCAAACGCCGCCTTTGCTTTCGATGTGTCTCCCTTCACCATGTACCAGTTTCCCAGGCCAAAACTCAACGTGGCAACTTGTACGTCGGCCGTATCCGCCGGCGTGAACAGTGCAGCTGGCGCCGTCTTTCCGCGATACATCGCCAACCGTTTTGTGTATGCGTAGTTCGGTTCCGTCTGTGCAGAGTCAGCGTGCCTGGCCAGCATTGCAACGGCTTCCTTATCGCGACCCGCACGCTCAAGTGACATCCACAACCAATCGGTCGACCCCGCAGCCTCACCTGCATTGGGGGCGATGGGTTGCGCTCGTCTGAAGGCCGCCGCCGCACCTCCGAAGTCGCCACGCAAAAATTTCAACACTCCCATGTGATACCAGATTCCATACACGTTGCTGTCCAACTTCATTCCCGCATTGAAATCGGCCATCGCTTTGTCGAACTCGCGCACAGACAAATAACGATGACCGCGCCAACGATACAGAATGGCGTTGTTCGGCGCGATTTTCATTCCGGAGGTGAACGTGACAATAGCCTCACGAAATTGGCGTACCCCCGATTGCGCCACACCCAACGCAATAAGTTTGTCGACGTTTTTCGGGTCGGCGGTGACCGCGGCCTGTGCGCGCGCTACGGCACCAGTGTCTTTTTGTGAGTGATAATCGACACCAGCTGGCGAATGATACTGCACGCTTTGCGCATTTAGCGCAGTAGCGGCGAACAGTGTAGCGGTTGCAACGAATCCGCGCACGATTTTTCTGTTCATCATGGCCTCCAGGCCAAAGCAATCAGTGGAATGCTCACATCCCCGGCCTTCGCCTTCACCGTGATCTCCTCAAACTGCTCCGCCTGCGAATCGAACGAAGCAGCAAGCGCATCAACCTCCGCCTGCAATTGCGCCTCCAAATCTGCGCTTTGTTGTTGCAGCGCTTCCACCGTTTCACCGGCGCGCGTCACGTCGCCTCCTTGCTTCATAACGCGCCCCGCGCTGCGTGCCGCAGTACTCACTTTGCTGATAGTGCCGACACCGATTTTTCCGCGACCCAGGAACGCACCAAGAATTGCGCTGCCAACCGATACCATCGTGGCCATCTTCGCCTGACTCGACTCTTGCTGTTCGCGTTCAACGGATTGCTGCGCCTTCCGAATTCTTTCTTGAAGCGCTGACATTTTGGGCGCGTACTTCGTGCGCAACGACTCGCTGCTTTTGTCGCGTAACTCGCGCGAACCAACCTGCAACCGAATTCGGAAGTCGCGCTCGTTTTCCCCAACGTTTGAAATCGTTTTCGCGCTCGAACTGCGATACAGTGTCACTACCTCGTTCGCGGTAATCCATTTTTGAAGCGCCTTGCTCCACACTGGATAACTTTTCGCAGATGCCGCGAGTCTTGGCACGTCATCAAAGGTGGCGCCCGGACGCGGCTCTCTTTCCAACGCGTTCGGATCGATATCAACGCGCTCCCCCGTTCCCCAATCCATCGCAATTGGTCCATCGTCGAGTGTTGTCAACAACGTCACTCGTCGTTGCTCGGTGATGCTGTACTTCGCACTCGCATACGTAACATCCGCAACGGCGAGAATTGCTGGTCTGTAGCTGACGATCGCGGTGGCGGATGCAGGCGGAATGAAGTACTGCGGCACTTCGGGGGGCAATACCGGCGCTCGCGTGTTGCTCGATGACGACGATGCAGCACTGGTAGTCGATGCTGCCGCACGCGCGGTCGTTGCACCGGTAGTTGGCCCCGATGCTGCGGCGGGCGCTCCCGATGCCTTCGTTACTATTTTGATTTGCTCCCGCGTCATCGGCCCTGCCAGATACGACATGGTCCATCGCGTTTCGAAAGTAACTGGCGCTGCCTCGTGTACGCTGTGCATGAGGAACACGCGCTTTCCCAGGCCGGCGATGGTCTTCTCCATCGCATCCCTGTCGAAAGCCGCACCATTCGCCGCACCTTCAAGCCCTTCCATTACACGCGCTTTATCACGTTCGGTTTGCAGGCGACCAATGAACCACGTTCCCGCGTTCGACAAACCCTTGTAATCGAGATCAACGGGATTTTGCGTTGACAACACAACGCCCAAACCAAATGCGCGCGCCTGCTTGAGCAACGTGAGCAACAATATCTTCGACGACGGATTCGCAACTGGCGGCATGTAACCGAACAATTCGTCGATATAGAGAATCGCACGCAAGGAACTCGTGCCCGGTTGCGTGCGAATCCATGCAAGAATATCCGCGAGCAACAAGGTCATGAAAAACATGCGCTGTTCGTCGTTCAAATGCGCAATGGACATCACTGAACAACGCGGTTTGCCGTTCGCGTCATGCAACAAGTTGCCAGTATTGAGTGGCTCGCCTTGCATCCACAACTGAAATCCCGGCGACGCCAGCAAATTGTTCAACTTCATCGCCAGCGCAAGACGATCTTTCGGTGGGAATACGCTGTCGAGGGGCATCACACCAATCGTTGTAAACGGTGGCGTTTGAATGAGGCTGATCAGTGACGCCAAATCCAAATCTTTTCCATCATTCCACGCGTTGGACAACAGGTTCGAAAGCAAAATGTGCTCACGACTCGAAATCGGATCGCCCTCAATGCCCAACAACGCCAACACACCGGTTGCCGTGGCTTCAATCTTTTCCTGATACGCTTCGGTGTCGTCGCGTAATGCGGCCGGCGGCGCGGAGAATGCCTGCATTATCGATACCTGACGCCCCGCAGT
Organism: Gemmatimonadaceae bacterium; assembly: GCA_040004455.1. Taxonomy (GTDB): domain Bacteria; phylum Gemmatimonadota; class Gemmatimonadetes; order Gemmatimonadales; family Gemmatimonadaceae; genus Gemmatimonas. The sequence goes on along the minus strand of JBDUAX010000121.1, from coordinate 2,513 downwards.
ACTTCCCGGCGTGTAAATCGAAACCTCTGCCGAATCGCGCAACTTCTGAATACGTGCTCCGTCTTCACCCCAACTCGCCAATCCATCGGTCCACAACTTCGCCTGTTGCGCGGCGTACGCGTCGAGATCCATTCCCGCGGCCTCGGCCTGCTGTGCATCCACCCACGGACGAAAATTATCTGGCGCCAGGTTTGGAAATTGTAACGCGAGATTACCGAGATCACCTTTTGGATCGACTGCAATGACCGGTATTTTGTCGATCAACGCTTCTTCAATAATCGTCAAACCCAAACCGGTTTTTCCGCTGCCAGTCATGCCAATGATGACGGCGTGTGTCGTCAAATCTTTCGAGTCGTACAACACATAGTCTTCACTGCGCTTTCGGGCAGTGATATCGTATTTTTTGCCCAGGTACAGCGAGCCCAGTAATTCGAAATTGGTCATGGCTTTGCGGGTGTTGGCGTAACTGCTGCCGCACTTTTCGCGGCGGCTAACAGTACTTCGCCATGTGACTTGGCAGTTTCCACTTCAAATGGTTCGACGGATTTTTCGACGTTGTTTACAATTTTCGAAGACTTCGTCGCTGAGTTGCCTTGAAATTCAAGGGTCAGCGTCATCTGTTCGCGCACCGGTGGTCTGTCGCCCGCGAACACCAGTTGATCTCGCGTCTCCAAATGGGCTGCAAGTTTTTCATCGTCGGTGTAGTAGTGCATGAGTTTGCGCGCACTGTAGTCGCCCACTGCCATGAATTCTTCAATAACACGAACTTTTCCGTTCGCTACCCACGCCCGCCACTGCGACGACGCGTCCGCTTCCTTCCACTCGCCTTTTCGCATTTCCATCGAAGCAAGTGTTGCTGAGTCGACGGCCGACACCAGCGCTGATGGCGTCTTACCATCCGGAATTGATCGCGTGTTCGCAGCCGCAGCCGCAGGCGCGTCGCTGCCACTTTTGCACGCCACCAGCAATGCCAACGCCAACAGTGAAACTCTCGTTGCAACGTTCATCACAACTCCACAGGTTTTCCGGGATACACGCTCACCGCCGAACCCTCGGCCACAAACGTCGATACTGGTGGCGCGGCAAGCGCCTCCGAGAAACTGAGCCCGAACAAGGTGGGGATTTCTGCCTCGATATAGCAATCGGTCACGGGGGTTATGCGCCAACGCGGATGTTCAACGCGGTATTCCTGCGTTGTGTGATCCTCACGCCTGGTGTAACCCCAGGCCTGATCCGATACGAATTCTTCGATGGAATCGCCACGCATCGCGCGTGGCGGTGACGTGAGTAAGGCGAGTACGCGTTCCCACTCACCATCGCGCTTCCACTCGTACACCAACGATCGCGTGCCATCGCCACTTTGCTCGTTGAGTGGGGCTTCCGGCACGGCTACCTGGCGCATTGGTAACGAAACATATGGCTCGCCATACACGCGCCGCGCGACCGTTGCGATCATTGCGTGCGGCACCATCTCCTTTACGAAGGAAACGCCGCGACGCCACTGACCGTCGGCCATTTTGCGTTTGACGTAGAAACGCAAGTTTACTTCGGGGAATCGCGTGTGGAACGGAATCGCAATACCGCGCACGCGTGTGTTGCGAAAATCGAACGCCACGACGCTGATCAGCGCATCGTCTTTCCACATGTCAATCTCGGTGCCACGGGGCAACAGCGAGCGAATAATTCCCGCGTCAATTTCCCACGTCAGAATGATTAAATCGCGCCATTCCGCGGTGAGAAACGGGCGTTCGGCTATTTCGTCTGCGGCGGGCATAGTGCGCGAGTAATGTGCCTGATCGAAGTTGCCTCGTGCACCTCCGCCGACAAGCGGGAACGGCGTTAAGTCGGCGTTGGCGTGGGTTGCGCAAGATACCTGCGCAGCTCTGCGTCCGCATCCACGCGCCGAGCCAGGTCTCGCACAATTTCGAGATGCGTGGTGAACCCGGATTTGCCTGGATTGCTCCCGGCATCCTCTTTTCGAAGCGACTCGGCGTCGCGAGCGAGTGCGTTCGCAACGGAAGTTGCGTCACGCATCAATCGCTACTTCCCAGGAGAAAGCCTTTGAAATGCGTCTTCGACTGCGTGTCCCAGGCGAAATTCCGTTGTGGTATTAGCGAATTGGGTCAGCGACTTGCGAATATTTTTTCGAAGAAATGAATTTGCAATTTTAGCCGCGAATTTGCCGATCGGTTTCAACTTATTGGTGCATCCAGCCGCCGAATTTCGATCTGCTCGTAATTGTCTTGACTCCGCGCAGTACGAGATAGGCAGGTGCAAATAGCAACGTCACTTGCGGCACCCGGAGCAGCAAATCGGGGGGCACGTGCAATCGAGAAAATCCGCCTTGCAGGAGCGCGCCGAAGATGACCAGACGCACGCGCACCAACAACGACTCTCCGCGCACAGAGGCCATGACAAACCACACCAGCGATCCCCATGCCGCCGCGCCCCAGTTCCAGCTCAATGGAAAATCGTCCGCTGAGCGCGGTCTGCAACTCGAGAAATTCCCGGTC
>JBDUAX010000531.1:0-3143 GCA_040004455.1 Gemmatimonadaceae bacterium | reverse complement strand
CGAGGTGCTGAGCACCAGCGCGCCGCCGATGAGGAATTTTGTGCGAGCTTTCACAAGTCTCCGTCGTCTGTTATGCCCTGCAACTTACTTACAAGGTCAACTGGTAACAGGGCTAAAGTGTTGAGGCTATAGGTGGAAGTACGGTGCTTTAAGTGAGTTGTGAGGATCGCTGACGCGATTAGCGCCTTACGACCGGTCGCGGGCCCACGAGAGTGCCGTTCGCACCGCTCGGCGCCAACCGACGTGTCCTTCGCGGGCAGTGGCCTGACCTTCGCCTGGTACGAATCGAGTGAAGCGTCGAGCCGCGATGAATGCGTCGGCGTCCTTCCACACTCCGACCGCTATGCCGGCCAGGCCGGCCGCCCCCAAGGCCGTCGTCTCAATGAAGTCCGGCCTTTCCACTGGTACACCCAAAACATCCGCCTGGAACTGCATAAGCCAATTGTTCCCGGTCGCTCCGCCATCAACCCGCAGGCGGTCAAGCGGTACCTGCCCCTTTTCGCGCATGCCGCTCAAGACGTCGGCCGTGCCGTAGGCCATTGCTTCAAGAGCCGCTCTCGCGAAATGTGCCTGCGTGGTGCCGCGGGTCAGGCCTACAATTGTGCCACGGGCGTGCGGTTCCCAGTCGGGTGCACCCAAGCCGACCAGGGCCGGAACGAAGTACACCCCGTCATTTGATAAAAGGCTTTTGGCCAGAGCCTCGGTTTCGCCGGCCGACGCGATGATTTTGAGGCCGTCGCGCAACCATTGCACAGCGGCACCGGCCACGAAGATGGCCGCTTCCAACGCGTAAGCGGCTCCTCCGGTTGAGTCGCAGGCAATCGTGGTCAGCAATCCCTGCCCTGAGGCCGGGCGACGGTCGCCAGTGTTCAAGAGAAGAAATGCGCCCGTGCCGTACGTGTTCTTGCTGCCGCCAGCATTCCAGCCGCCGTTTCCAAATAGCGCGGCTTGTTGGTCGCCAGCAACTCCCAAAATTGGCAGTGAATGGCCGAGCGATTCTTTGGTTGTCGTTCCAAACATTCCACTGGAGCGACGCACTTCCGGGAGCAGCGCGCGCGGAACACTGAACAATTTGAGCAGCGGTTCACTCCACTCGCGTTCATCAATATCCCACAACATTGTGCGCGATGCGTTGGTGGGATCGGTCGCGTGAACAGCACCGCCAGTGAGATGCCAGATCAACCACGAATCAACGGTTCCGGCGGCGAGTTCACCGCGTTCTGCGCGGGCCGCGATTTCGGGTTGCGCGAGCAACCATTCGATTTTTGTCGCTGAGAAATACGGATCGATAACGAGACCGGTGCGACGTGCAATGTCTTCGGCATGCGGGGCAAGTTGCGCGCAACGATCTGACGTGCGCCGATCTTGCCACACGATTGCACGATGCACCGCGCGTCCCGTCCGGCGATCCCACACGACCACCGTTTCGCGCTGGTTTGTGATTCCAACGGCAACCGGAATGACCCCTGCATTCGCAATTGCTTCGCGCGCGGCCTCAAATGTGCGTACAATAATCTCGTGTGGATCGTGCTCGACCCAACCGGGCGTTGGATAGTGTTGCGTGATTTCACGACTCGCCCGTCCAACTACGCGGCCATCATCCGCAACAACGAGACATGTTGATCCGGTGGTTCCCTGATCGATTGCCAGAACGTAAGTCACGCGAGCACTCCATCGGTTGTCGGCGGCATGAGGGTTGATTTCAGACCAAGTGTTGCGAGTGATTCGGAAGTCGGACGATACCAGCGTTGTAGTGCACTGCAGTCGGGCGGGCGGCCACCAATCGGCTTCCGAAGTCACCAAGAAGTTCGCGAGCGTAGCTCGACGACGCCAGACGCGCAGCATCTTTGCCGGATCATCCAGTTGCTTCCAGGCACTTCGAAAGATGCAATCTGCTACATTTGCGGGACGCTCTTCACCGCTCTCGCACTCATCCGGATTGCTCGCATGGTCTACCAATTTCTTACGTTCGCAGTGGTCGACCGCATTGCGACGATTACCGTCAATCGCCCTGACAAACTGAACGCGCTGAATGACGCCACTATTCGCGAACTCAGCGATGCGATTGATGAAGCACGAACGCGCGACGACATCGGTGCAATACTCTTGACGGGCGCAGGGCGTGCATTTGTGGCAGGTGCCGACATCAGCGAATTGAGTGGGCAAAATCCGCTGGTTGCGAACAAGCGTTCGCGTGCCGGACAAGGCATGGTTCGTAAATTCGAGACTAGTCCCAAGCCAACAGTCGCTGCCATCAACGGCTTTGCACTTGGCGGCGGATGCGAACTCGCCATGGCATGTCACGTGCGCATTGCATCTGAATTCGCCAAGCTCGGCCAACCGGAAGTGAAGCTCGGAATCATTCCCGGCTACGGCGGAACGCAGCGTTTGCCGCGACTGGTCGGACGCGGCGCGGCGCTTCGATTGTTGCTGACTGGTGAAATTATCGATGCAAACGAAGCGTATCGATTGGGGCTGGTCGATCAGATTGTTCCCGCCGCGCAGTTAATCGAAGTAGCGACGAACCTTTTGAAAGCGATGCTCGGCAACGCACCGCTGGCGCTTGCCGGCTGCATCGAAGCGGTCGATCGCGGTTTGGACACGACGCTGGAAGAGGGAATGCGGCTGGAGTCTGATGCGTTCGGTTTGTTGTCGAGCACTGATGACATGCGTGAGGGAACGCAAGCGTTTCTCGCGAAGCGCGCACCGGTGTTCAATTCTCGATAAGCATATCGTCACGCGCGATACCTGAATTTTTGCAGCCGTAGCATGTTGCGCGAGCTCTCGCTCCGGTGTTTTCGGAATTTCTCTTTCGCCGATGTAAGTGTGCCGAGTGCGGGTTTCGCAATTGTGGGCGACAATGGTCACGGCAAAACCAATTTGCTGGAGGCCGTTTCATATTTCGGGTTGCTTCGATCGATACGAGGCTCACGCGACGCGGAAGTCATTCAGTTTGGCGCACCGGCGTTTCATGTGCGGGCAACTCTCGCCGCTCCAGCGCGCGCTGCGACGATGACAGTCGGTTACGAGCGTACCACGAAGTACAAGAAGGCCACCGTCGATGGCGTTGAGCAAACGCGACTTTCAGATGCGTTGGGTACGCTACCGTCGGTTTGTTTTTCACCAGTCGATGTTGCGTTGGT
>JBDUAX010000530.1:0-3146 GCA_040004455.1 Gemmatimonadaceae bacterium | reverse complement strand
CGCGCGCTCGCCGGGCCGGGCGTCCCGCCTCCACCACGTCCACCGAAGCCGCCGCCGGCCGCACCCGGCGGAGCGAACGGATTGTTGAAGCCACTCAGCTTGTTGCGTGAGGAGATCGTTCCGGCGACGCCCGCCTTCTCGAGCCGCATGCCGAGTGTGCCGGTGCCGAGTGCGAGGGAGTAGCCCGTGCCGCGATAGAGCTTCGTGCTGTCGGGCGATGGCGCCCAATCAGCCTGTGTTTGCGCAACGAGTGAATCCATGTGCGCGATGTCGGCTGGTGTGCCAAAGCGAGCCCAATCTTCCGACGGACGACACGTTGGAAACGCTGGCGACAGCATCACGATTTTTCCCTTCGCCTGCGGAAGCCATTTCACGAATTCAGTGCTGTCCTGGAACTTTGGCAACACAATTGCTTCAGCGCGAACCGGAACGCCGTTGGTGCCCGGGCTCCACGCAAGCATGAGGCCTTCGAGTGTGCGCACGCGTGGCTGCACGAGATCGATGTGCGATGCACCGCGACGATATCCGCGCCATGTACCGTAGTTTTCGCGCTTGGCGTCGATGCCCCACGACTTGTACTTGCCAATCACCCAATTGCTCGCTGCCAGAATGCCGGGGCCGCCGGTAAGACGGGGGCCGATCGAGTCGAAGAGCACTTGTGAGAGTGATTGGACTTGCGAACTGTCCATGCCCAAACGCCAGATGCGCTGCAGGCGCGGGTCGTCGGTTGGGAATTTTGGCTGAGCGGCGAGCGACGTGGCACTGATTAGTGCGATCGCGGCAGCAGCAGGAAATCTGCGAAGGAGTGACATCGGCCTGGAGTATCGAGGAGTGTGCAAGGACCACTCCAATATCCGCCTAACTCAGCCGCCGATCAATGCCGGAGCGCTTCCCTTAGTGAAAAGCATTGTCTTATGCGCGTTTGGGCCGTCCAACTGAACGATGTTGACCTGGTCCGCGTGCAATTCAGTGAGCATCTGGTTTTGCAGCCGGACTCCCTTGGCGTTCCCCACAACGCTGACCTTGAAGCAGAGCCAATACAGTTCATTGGCGCGCCGAATTCCGCACGATTCGAGCTGAACCGGCCTGCCGGAAGCATCTTTCACCGACACGAAATTGCGCGCGTAGCGAATCACGTCGTCATTGGGTGCAGATGAATCGCGAGGCGCGACGCGGCCCGCAAATTTCGCAACGGTTGCCGAAAAATCATCAGCAAAAGTTCGGATGTTGAGCGTGATGGATGTAGCGTCGCTCGTGACTTTCGTGAGCGTGGTGTGAATGGGATGCGCGTACGCACTGCTCACGCAGAACGCACTCGCAATCACTGTTCGCAGAAACGTCTTCACGATACGAGTCATTTTCGATTATCGCGGAAAGCGTTCGAAGGCCCAACCGGTCGCGACGATTGTCACGAGCGCCGAAACACTGAGCAGGCGAATCTGAAACGGCTCGGGCCAGCGAACACCGCGCGGAATCGAACGAATGGCGCGATCGATAAGCCAGAACAAAACCGCGGCTGCAAGCAGCACGACAATTTGCCCGAGTTCAATACCAATGTTGAAACCAAAGAGTGGTAACGCGATGCGCTCAACAAAAAGACTCTTGAGATAGCCCGCAAAGCCCGCGCCGTGCACCAATCCGAAAATGCCAGCGAAAATTGGACGATGCCTGGCGCGATCACCCGACGCAGCTTTCTCACGCAAAATCAAATTCTCAATTCCTGTTGCAACGATTGTAACCGGAATCAGAAACTCGACAATTTTCGTTGGCACTACCAGCACGTTCGTTACTGCAAGCGCCAACGTGATCGAATGCCCAACTGTAAATGCGCTGATCACCCACATTGCACCGCGCCAATCACGCTTTCTGTAAATCGCCGCCAATGCGAGCAGGAACAGAATGTGATCGGCCGCATCGAGCGCAACGATGTGGCGAAAACCAACCTGCAAAAAAGCCCAGAATTCGGAAAACATTTATCGCGCGGCGGTCGTGACAGGAAGCGCCGCCTTGATTGCGGCTTGATGGCGCGCAAGAAGCGGATCGTGCGTATCCAAACGCAGTGCCTGCTTCATCATCGCTTCGGCTTCCACGTTGCGACCGGACTTGTGCAACGCCCAGGCCACAATGTCATAGCCGTAAATGTCTTTGCGATCTTTCAGCTCGTCTTCGGCTTTGCCCAAAACTTCAGGAATACGCAGGTTGTGATCGAGCAAGTACAGACTCCACGCACGATGATATGCGCCGGGCTGCTGCGTGACTGCAATTTCGAGGGTGTGAAAATATTCGTTTGATTTGACGGTGTCGCCCAGCGCTTCATACGCATCGCCAACAATTCCGAGTGTTGCGGGATCGAGCTGCTCGGCAATAGCACGCTCTCCCCATTCAATAGCTGCCTTGTTGTCCTTTTTCGCCGCAGCAAGCCGCGCCATTGCAGCCATTAGGCGCGGATCGTTCCCCTCAATTTTCAGCCCAGCGTCGAACGCTTTCTCCGCGGCGCGCAGATTGTCCGAGCGTAGCTCAAGATCCCCCAACCGCAAATTGAACCATGCCTTCTGTTCTTTCGCGACATCCATGCGCGCCATCGCTTCATCGCGTGCTTCGCTCAGCATGCGACGGGCTGCGGGAACGTGATTGTTCAACTCCAACCAACGGGCGAGACGTGGTGCGTTGGACAAGTGCGCACGCTCAACCCAAACAGAGTCGAACATCTTCGACGCGGTCGTATAGTCGCCGACCTCCATGCTGACTTCGCCCAGTAGCGAGCGATATTGCGGAATATCGCTTTCGCGCGTCACGAGAGCCTGTGCCACATCACGCGCTTCTGTAAAGCGATGCTGCGCCAACAAAATTGAAACGAGTGTCACAGCGGCCGGACCGTTGCGCTGGGTGCGTTTCGCCAACGACTTTCGAGCGTATCCTTCGGCCGTAATGTAGTCCTGATAGTTGCCGCTCTCGCGAGCGCGCTGCATGTGCAACGCGGCCAGTTGCGTCATTGCGATGGCACTCACTGGGTCCGCAACCAATGCCTTTTTCCAAACGGTGATTTGTACATCACGCATTGCGAGCTCCGAGAAACCGGGAGCTCGCGTTGCGGACGATTGGGCCAACGCTGCCGCCCGCAACGTTGTCTGGTGACGAGTGAACGC
>JBDUAX010000529.1:0-3148 GCA_040004455.1 Gemmatimonadaceae bacterium | reverse complement strand
CATTTCTTCCAGCGTGTATTGAGTTGCGCCAACCGCATCCCCTTCCGATAAGACACCACCTGTTGCGCAAATCTTGATAACGTCGGCGCCGTACTTCACCTGATAGCGCACGGCTTTGCGCACTTCGTCCACGCCATCAGCGGCGCCGCTGCGATAATCGGCGTCCATCAGTCCCGGGCGATAGCCGTTCTCATCGCAATGACCTCCGGTAATTCCAAATGAATTGCCGGCGTTCTGCATACGCGGACCGGGCACTGTGCCGGCATCTACCGCCGCGCGCAACGCCATGTCATCGAAGTTTGGCGCACCGACATTTCGAATACTGGTGAAGCCGGCCATGATCGTGCGCCGTGCATTCTCGACACCCACAATCGCGGCGTACGCGGCGTAGTCTTTCACCGGTGCAAGGTCCGATGCGGGGTCCGCGAGTGCTCTTCCGATGATGTGTGTATGCGCGTCAATGAAACCTGGCATCAGCGTTGCATCACCAAGATCGATCACGCGCGCGCCGGCAGGAATCGGCACCTGAGATGATGGCCCAATGGCAACGATACGATCACCTTCGATCGAAATCGCGGCGTTGTTGATGAGCGGGCCACCGTTACCGTCAACCATTCGTGCCGCGCGAAGGACAATGCGCTCAACCGCCGGTGGCTTGGCAGTTGCTCCCTGCGACAGAAGTGAAGTCGCAACGGAAGCGTTCGCCAAAAGGGCGATCGCGGCAATGGCACTTGCACGAACAAATCGTTGACTGGGCACGATGAATTCTCTGAATAGGTTGATGCGCACCGCTTGACACTTCCTCTGATACTTCGACTAACACTTCACTAGCACTTTCCCGGCGGTGGCAGCGGACATTTCTCGCCGCTCATTTCACAGCGCCATGCATTCACAACCAGGCGATCGGATAAGCGAAATACTTTGAAACGTCGCTGATTGCCTTCTTCTGGTTCATCAGTTGCGCGCGCGACGGCATCCATCAACGCTTTCCCCTCGGTCGGCGCACTCACGCCTTTCACTTTCGACGTCAGCATCAATTGCGCCATCTCGTAAGTCACCCAGTAGTTGAGTGACGTGATGTCAGTTGTCGCGTATTTCACCGTGCTGTCGTCTCCGCTCGCGAGGCGATCAGCAATCATTCGCGCGTTTTGCAGCGTCGAAAGCGCTGCGGCCTGTTGTCCTGCGCTGCGCTGAATCGCGGCCAACGCTGATAAATAGCCGATACTCTCGCGACTGATTGAACGCGGAACTTGATCCTTGATGTCGGCGTACAGCGCCGTATGCGCCTCTCGCGCTTCAGCGTTCTTGCCCGCCGCTGCCAACGCGCGAATCAGTATCTGACCAGCACCCCGGTCGCCAGCAATTGACACTTCGACCGCCTTGCGCAGGAGCGCCAACGAACTGTCGCGGCAGCCGCGGTATACCGAATGCACCTCTGCTGCACCGCGGTACGATGCGGCGAGGAGCACAGAATCGGGAATGGCGCGCGCCACGTTTCGAGCTTGTTCAAATGCGCCAAGCGCCGAATCGGCTTTGCCTTGGAGTGCAAACGCGGTGGCCGCTTTCCAGGCATTTTCGCCGCGCTCCGTTTGTGATTGAGCAATCAGCGCAAGTGGCGTTACTGTGACCAAGGCAACGGCCACAGCAGCGCGTCTGGCAAATCCAGGCACCAACAACATGTCAGAACTCCCGGTGAAGTGACCTGACGGCGCATTTTGGGACGCACCGATCAGCACATCATAGTACCGCGAAGTTCTAGACGAAGTCGAGTCCGATTACTGATGCGGGAACGTGCAATGCGTTCCTTACGGCGTTCATCACTTCCTCGGGAAGCGCAGCGGCGCCTTGCGTGCGAAGAGCCGCTTCCATCACCAAAGCCAGAGCGCGCGCCTGGCTGGCAAATGCGACGAGCAATGCTCCGCCGGCGCCCGGGGTAGCGATGATATCCTGCGCCAATTTGTCCAGGTGATGCGCCACGTCGGGCGTCGGCGTGGCCAACGTACTCAACTGCTGGGATGAGGAATTCAGTTCCAGCCCCGGAAACGAGGTTGGGGAAAGTGCCTCATGCACTCGGGCATTGCTCATGGCCAAAACAGCGAGACGCCGCCTGGCAGCGTGTGATGACTCAAAACCCACCGTGTCTTCTCCCGAACATCCGTCAGGAAATCTTCACGAGCATTGCTCGGTTGCATCTTGACAGATGTGTATATGTTGCAAAGTATGTACCGGAAATTTGCAAGCAGTTTGTAACCGCTTGTTATATCTTCTCTTGCGGTCCGAAGGTCAGCTGTAGGGGGGCGACGTTCGGTTCGTTTGGCAGCTACTGAAGGTCAGCTGTTTCCTCGTGTGGAGACTGCGGGATGCACGTGCTCACGCCTGTTGCGGAGAGGGAGCGCGTCGAGCGTGAGTTTGCGGCCTTGGCCAAGACCACGCTCGACGAGCACTGGGCTGTCGCTGCTGTCGCCACCGATCGACGAGCCTTGCTCGTTGAGCGCGCCGAATTGGCGGCTCTTGCTCCCGGTGATGGTCTTGGCGAGCCGATTTCCGACGGCCTCGCTCTGCTCGGTACCGCGTACGAACTGGCCGCCCTCGGCCACCTCGATTCCGCGCTCAACCCTGTCCCAGGGTCGGGGCGAGAACTTGCGCAGGCCGTGCTGGCGCTTGGAGCCGGAAGAGCCTTCCGCTGTTCCGCTTCGCTCAGAGCTCCCACCGATGACGGCGAAACGGCCGTGAGATGGGCACTCCGATTGGGCGCGCTCGCCCTTGTTGCCGGTCAGACCGACGCCTTTGTGCTTTGGTGGCATCAGCGAAACGGCTTGGCTGACACCGTCAAACGGTACGCTCAGGAGCTTGAGAGCCAACCATGGGAGCCGTATGCCAGGGGCAGCCTCTGGCTGGCTTGGTTGGGGCTCCTCGGCGCTCCAATGGCGAGCCACTGGGTTGCTCCGGCTGGCAGTCGCGTTGGACGTGATGCGACACTCGATGCCCAGCCTCTCGCGGCTACGCGCAGCCGCCTTGCTGCCTTTCGGGAACGCCGCGCCGTTCATGAAGCGCCGGGCGAGCCCCCCGTTCTTAATGCTGCTGCCCTCCGCTCGCGTATGTCGGAGTTCGCCATTCGTCACCTGGCTGATGCGACTGAGCTGCTCAC
>JBDUAX010000528.1:0-3155 GCA_040004455.1 Gemmatimonadaceae bacterium | reverse complement strand
TACGCGAAATCTGCAGTGCGCGCGAAAGTCAAAACGCCTTACGAACTTGTTGCGAGCACCTATCGCGCAATGCAGGGAATTCCCGACAGTGTTGCGCGTTCAATCAACCTCACGCAGCAACTCGGTCAACAGCTGTACGGTCGCCTCACTCCAGACGGCTGGCCCGACAACGGCGGTTCGTGGATGAACACCGGCACAATGCTACAGCGCATCAACTTCGGCACCAACGCTGCAGCGGGTCGCATACCAGGCATATCAGTCGCCCGCTGGGAGCCCGCCGCGAAGCTCAAGGGCGTTCCACTGGCCCAGCAGGTGGATGCCATTGGATTTGCGCTGCTGCACGGTGAGATGTCGCCAGATACTCACAACGTGCTGATGTCAGGCTCAAACCCGTTGGCCGCTCGTGCCGGGGGCACGATGTCGGGACCGGCTCCGAGCGGTCCGACACTTGCAGAGCTGATCGGATTAGCACTCTCCGCACCGGAATTTCAGCGTCGATAGCGGTTTGCTCGGTGCAAAACGGCACCGCTTTGACTCAGGCATTGCATATTCGCGGAACATGTTTCGAATCACACTGATGTCGAACGTTCTGCAGAAGTCTCGCGTACTCACTTTGTCCCCTTGCGCGTCCCTGCGTTAAGCGGATAATGGTGCTCATGACCAGCGCTTCGGCCGCCTACCCGTCGAATCGCTTAGCATGCGGAGTTAACAGGTCAACGCGACGCCCTATCGTCGCACTACGGAGTGGACCGCATGAAGGCTGTGCTATCTGGAGTTGGACTGGCCGCTGTACTGACGCTGTCCCTGGCGCCCAGCGCCGAGGGACGCTCTGAATCGCCAGTCGTTTCCAAGAAACCAACTATTACGACCGCCGCGTCAACGCGCGTCGTGCCCAAGCCAGATTCAAACCCGACCCGTCGTCCAGTTGCGCGCATCGTCGCGCCCAAATGGACGCCGTCAGCATCTGCCACCAGCTATCGGGGCATTGCCACCGCCGCGCTATCAGGTGTGGTCAAGACCTACTGCGGTTCTTGCCACAGCCCCACGCAGAAAAAGGGCAACCTGGTGCTGGCCAACTACGAAATCGACTCGGCGCCACACAATCTCCAGGTTTCCGAGAAGATGATCCGCAAGCTGCGCGCGCAGATGATGCCTCCGCCGGGCTCGAAGCGCCCGACCGGTGATACGTTGCTGGCGCTCGTCGAGGCCATCGAGGGCACCATCGATAACGCCGGCCCGATCAACCCGGGCAATCGTCTTTTTCAGCGCCTGAATCGCCCTGAATACGAACGCGTCGTCATGGATCTGCTCAAAGTCGAATTCAATGCCGGCGATTACCTGCCGCTCGACACCAAGAGCGCCAACTTCGACAACATCGCCGACGTGCAGGCGGTGTCTCCCGCTCTGTTGGAGTCGTACCTCAACGCTGCGGCGACGGTGAGTCGCATGGCGGTTGGTGACGTCAAGGCGCCAACGACCCAGGCGGTCTATAAAGTCACCCAATACATCTCGCAGCACCCGTGGGATCACATCGAGGGCACGCCTTACGGCACTCGTGGTGGCATGGTGTTCACGCACACCTTCCCAGCCGACGCCGAGTATGAGTTCCGTCTGAACATTGGCGGCGGTATCGGAACCCGTGGCGAAGACATCGACGTTTCGGTCGATGGCAATCAGGTGGCGTTAGTGAAGTATGAAAAGGGCGTGCATCAGAACAACCAATCGGCCGATCATCCCGCCGGTTACGACTACGTGCGCACCAGTCCGGTGAAGGTCAAAGCCGGGCAGCACAAGGTCACCGTGGCTTTCGTGCGTCGCATGGAAGGCCCGTACGAAGATCTCGTAAAACCGACCGATTGGTCGCGTGCTTCAGACGGCACGGCCAGCGCTGGCACCACTGAATCGCCACCGCTTACGGAAGTGGCCATCGACGGACCGTTCCGCGCGACGGGTGTTTCCGACAACGAAGCGCGCAAATCGCTGTTCATTTGCCACCCCTCAGGTGCAGCCGCACAACGTGCCTGCGCCGAACAGATTTTATCGCGAGTTGGAACGAAGGCCTATCGCCGCCCGCTTACTGAGCGCGACAAGTCGGCGTTGATGACCTTCTATGACAAGGCCGCGAAGGGAAATTCAAACGGATTTGAAGACGGCATTCGTAACGGCTTGCAGGCGATGTTGGCCAGCCCGTATTTCGTTTTCCGTTTTGAACCTACGCCTGCGACGGTCAAAGTCGGGCAAGACTTCAAGATCAGTGATTACGACTTGGCCTCACGCCTTTCGTTCTTCCTATGGGGTACGATTCCCGACGATCGTCTCATGACGCTCGCTCGGCACAGTCAGCTGTCTGACAAAATTATTTTCAATTCCGAAGTGAAGCGCATGTTGGCCGATCCCAAGGCCGGCGCGCTCACCTCGCGGTTCATTGCGCAATGGTTGCGTTTGCAGGATTTGGACAAGGTGCATCCGGACGCGTTTTTCTTCCCCGATTTCGATCAGCAATTGACGGAATCGATGGCAACGGAAACGAAGATGTTCTTCGGCGACATCATCAAGAACGATCGCAACATCTTCGACATGTACACGGCGAACTACACCTTCGTGAACGAGCGTCTCGCGAAGCACTACGGCATTCCGGGCGTCACGGGCGACGAGTTCCGCAAGGTGAATTACCCGGACTCATCGCGTCACGGCATTTTGGGTCAAGGCAGCTACTTGGTGCAAACTTCACTCGGCAATCGCACGTCGCCGGTGTTGCGTGGCAAGTGGGTAATGGAAGTGCTCATCGGCATGCCACCGCCGCCGCCGCCGCCCATGGTGCCCGACCTCGAAGAAACGGCTGGCGCCAAAGACGGCAAGCCACTCACAACGCGTGAGCGCATGGAAATTCATCGCGCCAACCCGACATGCAAAGCCTGTCATCAGTACATGGATCCCATCGGACTCTCTGTCGACAACTTCGATGTGACCGGTAGGTTGCGGTACCGTGAAAACGGCCAGCTGCTTGATACCAAGGGCACGATGTACGACGGAGTGGCGATCAGTTCGCCGCAGGAGATGGTGAAATCGCTGCTGTCACGCCCGATTCCGTTGCAGCGTTCGTTTACCGAAAACCTCATGGCGTATGCGCTGGGTCGCCGTGTTGAAGACTTCGA
>JBDUAX010000120.1:0-10661 GCA_040004455.1 Gemmatimonadaceae bacterium | reverse complement strand
AGCATTTCAAACTGCTTTCCGCCGCAGGCGCATATTGGCGTGGCGATGAAAAGCGGCAAATGCTGCAACGCATTTACGCGACGGCATTTTTCAAAAAAGAAGAACTCGACGCGCACCTTCACAATCTTGAAGAAGCCCGCAAGCGCGATCACCGCGTGCTGGGCAAAGCGCTCGACTTGTTCTATTTGAATCCGGTCGCGCCAGGCGCGGTGTTCTGGACACCACGCGGCACGCAGTTGTACAACGCCCTTGAGCAATTTGTGCGTGAGCGCCAGCGTGAGGCGTTCAAGGAAATCAAGACACCGTTGTTGTACACGAAGAAGTTGTGGGAGCAGTCGGGGCATTGGGGCAAATACAAGGAAAACATGTTTCTCGTACTCGACAACGAGACGAACGAACATGACATGTCGCTCAAGCCCATGAATTGTCCGTCGCACCATTTGTATTACGCTTCAACAAAGCACTCGTATCGCGAGCTGCCAATTCGCTTCGTGACGTTCGACGTGCTGCATCGCAACGAACTTTCGGGCGCGCTGTCGGGGCTCACACGCGTGCGCCAGTTTTCGCAGGACGATTGTCACGTATATTTGCGTGCCGATCAAATCGCCGAAGAGGTGAACTTCCTGATGGAATTCATCATTGGGCACTACGAAACGTTTGGACTCACAGCGAAACTCAAATTCGCAACGCGTCCGTCGCAGCGCATTGGTGACGACGAGCTGTGGGATCGCGCGGAAGGCGCGTTGCGTTCGGCGCTCGAAGCAACAGGACGTCCTTATGAGATGAAGGAAGGGGATGGCGCTTTTTACGGCCCGAAAATCGATTTCGACGTAACCGATTCCATTGGGCGCTCGTGGCAGTTGGGCACAATTCAACTCGACTACAACGCACCGGAACGTTTCGATCTCGAATACACGGGTGAAGACAACGCGGCTCATCGTCCGGTGGTAATTCACCGAGCGGTTTGCGGATCGTTCGAGCGTTTCATTGCAATTCTGATTGAGCATTTTGCCGGTGCATTCCCGGTTTGGCTTGCGCCCGAACAGGTACGCGTCATCCCGATCGCACTCGATTTCGTTCCGGCAGCCGATGCCCTCGTCAACCGCATGAAAAACGCGGGAATTCGCGCGCATCTCGACAATCGCAACGAAACGCTCAACTATCGCATTCGCGAAGGGGAGATGGCGAAAGTGCCGTACATGTGCGTCATCGGGAAACGCGAGGCCGACGAGAACACCGTGGCGCTGCGCGTTCGTGGCACGGGCAAGAAACAGGAAATTGTGGCAAGCGACGCGTTCATTGCGCGGGTATGTGATGAAATCCGCACGCATGCGCTGACCCCGCGTAATGCTGACGATGCACCGCCAGCCGCTGAGACGACGTCATGAATCCAGAAGCGCTGTTCGAACTGTTTCTGCTTGCACCAATCGGCTTCGTCGAGGTTGATGAAGACGGGAAGGTTGAAGTTGCGAATCCGGCGGCGCGCCAACTTCTGGCCGCCTTCACGCGCGACTGGTCGGTTGGCGATTTGTTTTCCGCGTTGGGTGATGTAGTCCCCGATCTTCAGGCGCGCGTTCGTGCGTTTTCGGGCAACCGCGGCGTTGTACTCGAAGGCCTGGAATTGCTCGCGCCGGGCGCGCAGCGCGGAGTGATTTTCTCGTTTATCAAAGTTGCGGACAATCGCTTCATCGCAATCGTGTCCGATGCAGCGTCGCTCGCATTTGCGCGCGGTGTTGTGTCGCGTTTGCAGCAGCAGCTGACGGCAATTGAAGGCGCAGTGCGCGACTACGCGACCTTCACCGTTGATAACAGCGGCCGCATCGACAGCTGGAACGAATCGGCAGCGCGTGTTCATCAATGGCCCGCGAGCGATATCATCGGACAATCGCTGGCTGTGTGTGCACCGCTTGCATTCGGTGAAGCGCATGTGCAGCAAACGCTCGCACTCGCTGCGCGAAACGGCTGGTGCGAAGAAGAAGGGCTGCGTATTCGTCGCGATTCAACCGAGTTCTGGGCCACTACCATCGTGACTGCGCTGCGTGCACAGGACGGCGCGCCAACTGGCTACGTCGTGGTCACACGCGATCTGTCAGAGCGCAAGAAATTCGAACAGGCGCTTAACGAAGAGCAGTCGTCGTCAACCGATTATCTCACGGGAGTGACTGCGCGTCGTGGGTTCTTCGACGTTGCGTCGGCAGAAATTGCTCGCGCGCGTCGTTACGGGCATCCGTTGTCGCTGCTACTTATCGATCCCGACAAATTGCGCGAATTGAATGAAACGTACGGAACCGAATTCGGTGACGAGTGTTTGCGGGCCATTGCCTGGGTGTGTCGCCAGGAGTCACGCACTACCGACGTTGTGGGTCGCGTTGGAGGGGAAGAATTCGCCGTGTTGCTGCCGAGCACCGAGCTGTCGGGCGGGCTAGTGTTGGCCGAGCGCATCCGCGAGCGCATGGCGCGTCACGTCTTCACGGGCGAGGCCAAAGATGTGACATGCACCGTTTGCGTCGGAGTCGTTGAGCTCAGCGATGAGGCCGCAACCGTCGACGCCCTGCTCACAGTAGGTGACGTCGCGGTGCAGCGCGCGAAGCAAGCGGGACGAAATCTCGTCGTCGGCTACAACGCGTAAGTAGACCATTAGTTAACTTTCGAGGGCTCCACCCTAACCTGGGGTCCAGCTTCACTTCACAAGGTTTTTCCATGTCTGATGCCTCTCGCCAGCCCGTAATCGTGGGTGCAGCACGCACTCCAATCGGGCGGTTTCTCGGGGGCTTGTCGCCCCTGTCTGCGCCGGAGCTTGGCGCCATAGCAATTCGCGAAGCACTGAAGCGTTCGGGTGTGCCTGCTGATCTCGTGCAGGAAGTCATCATGGGTCATGTCATTCAAGGCGGCACAGGTCAGGCGCCTGCGCGTCAAGCGTTGCTCAAGTCGGGAATTCCCGCAACAGTTTCTGCAGTCACCATCAATATGGTGTGCGGATCTGGCTTGAAGGCAGTCATGCAAGCCGCGCAGGCAATCAAAGCGGGGGATGCAGAAGTCATTGTCGCTGGTGGACAGGAATCGATGTCGAATGCGCCGTTTTATGTGAACGGCATGCGCACCGGCGTCAAGTTCGGCGATCAGCAAATGCTCGATGGCGTCACGAAAGACGGGTTGTTGTGTGCTACGTGCGATGTCGTCATGGGAAGTCACGCCGAGTACACTGCGAAGAAGGGACACATTTCGCGTCAGCGTCAGGATGAATACGCCGCCGCTTCGCACGCGAAGGCCGTTGCCGCGCAAAAAGCCGGCAAATTCAACGCGGAAATTATTCCGGTCGAAATTGCGGGCAGAAAAGGACCGACCGTTGTAGCGACAGATGAAGGCCCGCGCGCCGACACAACAATTGAATCACTCTCAAAGCTGCGTCCGGCGTTTTCGCTCAAGGGAACTGACGCCGCCGACTTGACTGTCACCGCTGGCAACGCATCGGCGTTGAACGACGGTGGCGCGGCAGTCGTTGTTGTGTCCGAGGCGTTTGCAAAGGCGCACGGCTTGAATATCCTGGCGCGCATTACCGGGTACGCGACGGGTGCGGGCAACCCGCAGGATTTGTTCTTCGCGCCAATTACGGCGGTGAACAATTTGATGGCAAGGACCGGCACGAAAATCGGCGATTACGATTTGATCGAGGCGAACGAGGCGTTTGCCTCGCAATCACTCGCCGTTGGCGATGGCCTCAAGTGGGATGATTCACGTCTCAACGTGAACGGCGGTGCCATTGCGCTCGGCCATCCGTTGGGCGCGAGCGGCGCCCGCGTGCTGATTACGCTGCTGTATGCCATGGCCGATCGGAACGTCGCCACGGGTTTGGCAACGCTCTGTTTGGGCGGCGGCGATGCCGTCGCACTTTCAGTTGAGCGTGCGCGCTAACAACGCGCAGCATACGCGAACGTCGCGCATCGACATGCCGTGACAATGCATCCTATGACCGCACCGGGGCCAAGGTCGTGGGCCCACGGCTCCGGTGGTCAGCTGCGCGCTGTCTGGAGAATCAGCGCGTTTGTATCCGTGTCAGTTCTATCGCTGGGAATTGTCACAGCGTTGATGCAACAGTTGTTGTCGGTAGTTGGGCCGACAGTAGGCGGAATGCTATCTCCCGCAGATTTGATCAATGCGATTGGAACGTTCGCCGCAGTCGCATTTGTTCTGCACAGTGTCGATTCGCAATCGTGGTCGGCAATTGGCCTCCAAAGCGCGTCGTGGAAGCTTCCAAAGTTGGCGAATGGCACCGCCTTTGGAACATTGGCCATCGTCGCAACGTGCGCATTGCTTGTTGCATCTGGCAATCTGCAATTTGAACACGATGCCAACTGGACTTTAACGATCGGTGATGTCGTCACAACGTCGCCGGGTAGCGCGTGGTTGCTGGCGACGCTCCGCATTTCGTTGTTGCTGGCACCCGCGGCACTATATGAAGAGTTGATTTTCCGCGGCTACCTCTGGCGCGTTTGCGTGGACTCTGCCAATCCAACCGTCGCCATCGTTGTCACCAGCATCCTGTTTGGCTTTGCGCATTTGCAGAATCCGGGCGTCGATGCTCTCGCCATCGGCAACGTCATCCTCGCTGGGTTCGCACTGGGCATCGTTCGCCAACGCACCGGAAGTTTACCGGCTGCCATAGCTGCGCACATGTCATGGAATTGGGTGATGGCCGCAGCGCTTCACGTGCAGGTCAGTGGGCAGGCACTTTCAACTCCCGGCTATCGCACCATTCCGCACGGCGCGTCGTGGATTTCCGGTGGGGATTGGGGGCCGGAAGGAGGCTTCGTGGCATCGATCGTATTGCTGGCGCTCGTCGCATACGGCATTCGGAAAACGTCATTCGAAAAGCAAATTCCACAACGAACTCACGACCGCTTCACGCGGTCCGTTAACGGAGCACACTGATGGCCGCTGGTACTGCGTCAGACAAACTTCATGTTGCCGTTATTGGGGCCGGACAAATGGGCAACGGAATTGCGCACGTGTTTGCGGCGAGCGGGCACGACGTCACGATGATCGACGTTGCCGCCGATGCACTGGCAAAAGGTCGCGACACAATTTCGAAGAATCTCGATCGGCAGGTGAAGAAAGGCGCGCTCGACGCGACCGTTGCTGCGGAGGCACTTGCTCGCGTTGCGATCTCAACCGAGATGAACGCCGTTACCAACGCGAATCTCGTGATTGAAGCCGCCACGGAACGTCGCGACCTGAAGTTCAAAATCTTCGAGCAGCTCGATTCGCTCGCGCCAGCCGGTGCTATTCTCGCGACGAACACGAGTTCCATTTCGATCACCGAAATCGCGGCGCGCACCAAACGCCCCGAACTCGTAATCGGCATGCACTTCATGAATCCCGTTCCGGTCATGCAACTCGTTGAGGTCATTCGTGGCCTCGCAACGAATGACGCGACCACGGCCCGCGTGATGGAACTGTCGAAGCAAATTGGCAAAACGCCAGTCGAAGTGAACGACTATCCGGGCTTCGTTGCGAATCGCGTTTTGATGCCGATGATCAACGAAGCGATTTACTGCGTCATGGAAGGGGTCGGCACGGCCGAGGCGATCGACACGGTGATGAAGCTGGGCATGAATCACCCAATGGGACCTTTGCAACTTGCCGATTTCATCGGGCTTGATACGTGTTTGGCAATCATGGAAGTATTGCACGATGGTTTGGGTGACACGAAGTACCGCGCCTGTCCTTTGCTTCGCAAATACGTTGCTGCTGGTTGGCTCGGCCGGAAAAGCGGGCGCGGGTTTTACGATTACGCAGCGCGCTGAACATCTCAGAAACGCATTCGAAATCCACGAAAGATTTTCCAGGGTTCATACATGTCGCTGCTGCCAATCACCGAGCTGCAAGCTGAAATTCAGGCCACGGCAAAGTCATTCGCCGAACGCGAAATCGCGCCACTCGCGGGTGAGCGTGATCGGGAATCGCGCTTCGACCGATCGATGGTTGCACAACTCGCCGAATTGGGCTTCCTCGGCATGATGCTTCCCGAGGAATACGACGGGCTCGGGCTCGATGCAAACACGTACTTGCTGGCACTCGAAGAAATTGCTGTCGCTGATGCGTCGGCCGCCGTGCTCATGAGCGTGCATAATTCGCTCCCAACGCAAATGCTGCTCAGTTACGGCAGTGTCGCGCAGAAAGAATCATTTTTGAAGCCAATGGCGCGCGGTGAATGGCTCGGTGCCTTCGCATTATCAGAACCCGACGCTGGATCCGACGCCGCCGCGCTAAGTTGCCAGGCCGTTAAAGATGGCAACGATTGGTTGCTGACGGGTACGAAGGCCTGGGTTTCGCACGGCGGTTTTGCTGACGTGATTTTGTGCATGGCGCGCACCGATAGTGCCGATCGCCGTTTGGGTGCAAAGGGAATTTCTGCGTTTATCCTCACACCCGACTTACCCGGCTTCGCCGTTGGCAAGAAAGAACGAAAAATGGGTTTGTGTTCTTCGCCCACTGTTTCACTTTTGCTCGACAACTGTCGCGTTCCCGCAGACAGAATGCTGGGCGAAGTGGGTAAAGGATTTACCTATGCACTTGCGTCCCTCGATCACGGCCGATTGGGTATTGCCGCACAAGCAATCGGCATTGGTCGCGCAGCGCTCGAAGCCGCCGCAAAGTATGCGCTCGAGCGCCGGCAGTTCGATAAACCAATTGCAGAGTTTCAGGCCATTCAATTCAAGCTTGCCGACATGGCCACGCAATTGACAGCAGCACGCACCTTGTTGCACGCGGCGGCAGCCGCAAAAACGCGTGGTGAACGTGTCACGCGATTCAGTTCCATGGCGAAACTCTTCGCCACGGAAACCTCCATGAAGGTTACCACCGAAGCCATTCAGATTTTTGGTGGGTACGGTTACGTGACCGACTATCCCGTCGAGCGATTCTTTCGCGACGCCAAAGTCACAGAGATTTACGAAGGTACTTCGGAAGTCCAACGCATAGTTATTGCGCGTGATGTTCTGGCTGCTGCTGCCGCAGCCGATGGTTCTCTGACCAATTAATTTATGCCTTTCTTTGAGAAGATTGCCGAGATGGGTCACGAACAGGTTGTGATCTGTCATGACAAGGCGTCGGGTTACCGTGGCATCATCGCCATTCATGACACGACCCTCGGCCCGGCGCTGGGCGGCACGCGTTTCTGGCAGTACGACACCGATGAAGATGCGATGACCGACGCGCTTCGTTTGTCGCGCGGTATGACGTACAAAAACGCCGTCGCCGGTTTGAATCTCGGCGGTGGCAAGGCGGTCATCATTGGCGATAACAGAACAACGAATCGCGAAATGTTGTTCCGCGCGCATGGTCGTTTCTGCGATTCACTGGGCGGTCGCTACGTCACGGCCGAAGACGTGGGCACAAGCGTTGAAGACATGGACTTCGTGCACATGGAAACGAAGTATGTCGCAGGCATTGGTTCAAAGTCGGGCGATCCATCGTCGGTAACAGCGCGCGGTGTGTTTCGCGCCATTCAGGCTTCTGCAATGCAGAAGTGGGGCGGCACATCTCTCGAAGGCCGAACGATTGCCATTCAAGGGTGCGGTCATGTTGGCGCGCACGTCGCGAGAGAACTCCATGCGGTGGGTGCGAAGCTCATTGTCACCGACATCGACGCTGCGCGCGTGCAGAAAGTTGTTGACGCGACTGGTGCGAAGACCGTCGGGCTCGAAGAAATTTACGGCGTGAAAGCCGATATCTTCACCCCCTGCGCGTTGGGTGGAATTATCAACGACAAAACACTGCCGTTGTTGAAAGTCGAAATCGTTGCCGGCGCCGCCAACAACCAGTTGTTGGAAGACCGCCACGGCGATGCACTCGCCGATCGCGATATTCTGTACGCGCCAGACTACGTTGCAAACGCCGGCGGTGTAATCAACGTGTATAGTGAACTCACGGGTTGGTCTCGCGACCGCGCACTTCGCAAGGCCGATGAAATTTACGAGACCGTGTTGAGTGTTTTCCGCCTCGCGAAGCTGACCGGTTTGCCCAACTACAAAGCTGCCGATCGCGTTGCGGAACGGCGCATTCAGGAAGTGCGCGACATGGTTCGCACGTGGCCGCAGTACCCCAATAGAGAGGGTTGATAGGATGACCGCACAACACGCAGGCGCCGGCGAACGCATTCCGATCGCTTCAGATCACGCCGGATTCGAAATGAAGGAACGCCTGCGTGTCGCGCTCAGCGACATGGGTTTTGATGTGCAGGATATCGGCACGCACAGCGCGGCCAGCACGGATTACGCCGACTACGCGCATCCGCTCGCCGAGGAAGTTTCGGAAGGCGTCGTGCGCCGAGGTGTGTTGATGTGCGGCACCGGGCTCGGCATGTCGTATGTGGCCAATCGTTACCCGGGTGTTCGCGCAGCGGTCGCCTGGACCCCCGAAATTGCGGCACTGGCGCGCAAGCACAACGATGCGAATGTTCTGGTGCTTCCAGCGCGCTTTGTGTCGGAAGAAGACGCGTTGGCTATTTTAAAAACGTGGCTCGACACTGATTTTGAAGGTGGTCGCCATCAGCGCCGCATTGAAAAAATCGAACTCGACGATGACGCAGTAAAACTTCCCGGAGAGTCGGCATGAGCGGTGTGAACTGGTCGTCGTGGGATCGTTGCCCACCTGGCAACGCACTAACGCAAACCGACCCGGTAATTGCGAGCCTTATCAGCGACGAAATCGCGCGCCAGGAACACGGGCTCGAACTCATTGCCAGTGAGAACTTTGTCTCGCCCGCGGTCATGGAAGCAATGGGCTCACCCCTTACCAACAAATACGCGGAAGGTTTACCGGGCAGGCGTTACTACGGCGGTTGCGAAGTTGTCGACAAAATTGAACAACTCGCTATCGACCGCGTGAAGGAGTTGTTCGGTGCGGAGCATGCCAATGTGCAGGCGCATTCGGGTGCATCCGCCAACGCCGCCGTATTCCTCGCGTTCCTCAAGCCGGGCGACCTCTTCCTCGGCATGGATTTATCGCAGGGTGGGCATCTCACGCACGGTTCGCCCGTGAATTTCTCGGGCTTGTTGTACAAGGCCATTTCATACGGCGTAACCGACCAGGGTTTAATCGACTATGACGTGATGCGGCAACAAGCGCGCACGCATCGCCCGAAAATGATCATCGCCGGGTACAGCGCGTATTCGCGGGTCATCGATTGGCAGGCGTTTGCGGATGTGGCGAAAGAAGTTGGTGCGCTGTTCATGGTGGATATGGCGCACTTCGCCGGACTCGCTGCGACGGGTGTGTATCCGTCACCCGTTCCATTTGCTGACATCGTCACGAGCACCACGCACAAAACGTTACGCGGCCCGCGTGGCGGTCTCGTGTTGTGCAAGGAAATACACGCGAAGGCCATCGACAAAGCGACGTTCCCAGGAATGCAGGGTGGTCCCCTGGAACATGTGATCGCCGCCAAGGCGGTTGCGTTTGCCGAAGCGCTCAAGCCGGAGTTCACCACGTACAGCAAACAGATCGTTGCGAATGCCAGAGTGTTGGCGGCCGCGTTGATGGAACGCGGCTTTCAGGTTGTGTCTGGCGGCACCGACAACCACTTGATGTTGCTTGATCTTCGCAACAAGGGCCTGACCGGAAAAGTCGCAGAAAAGGTGCTCGATTTGGCCGGCATTACGGTCAACAAGAACACCGTGCCGAAAGAAACGCAGTCACCGTTTGTGACGAGCGGAATTCGCATCGGTACACCCGCGGTCACAACGCGCGGCCTCGGCACCGAAGAGATGACGTCCGTTGCGAGCCTCATCGATCGCGCATTGCTGGCTCCAGAAGACACAGCATCGCTTGAGAAAGTGCGCGCTGATGTTGCGCAATTGGCGTCGCGTTTTCCGCTCTATCCGACACGCCGGGACTAGTTACGGTTTCGTTCGGAATAGTGACTTTTTCGGCGCGCGATCGCGTTTTTGTACACCGTTTGTCTCCGCCGTCAAGGCCATTGTGGGGCTTCGTGGCCTGCTGCATCTTCTAATCGTCAATCAGGCAGTAGCCGCAATCACCTCTCCCCGCAACACGGATATCGCTGCAGTGACCGAGCTCGCTTTTCGCGATGGCATCATGGAACAGATACGAGCACGCGAACCTCGGTTCGACGAGCGCGCGTATCTGTTTGTGTTGGCCGCACTCGAACACTGTCAAACGAGACTCACAGAGCGCCGGCACATTACGGGCCCAGAACTCGCCCACGCGTGTCGCGACCTGGCACTGCAGCGTTTTGGCGTAACAGCAAAACTTGTGCTTGAACATTGGGGCGTGACCGGCACGCGTGACATTGGCGACATTGTGTTCACATTGGTTGATCTGGGCCTGCTGATCAGTCAGCCGCAGGATTCCCGCAACGACTTCAGCGAAGTGTACGATTTCGAGAAGGCGTTTGAGCGTGAGTATCCCTGGAACGCCGCGCACGTCTAGTTGGTCATCGCGCAAACTGCGCGTAAACAACGCACTTCTGTCGCGCACCACGTGCGCATAACTACCGCGAGTTCGTCGCGCACCAAGTGCGCATAACTACCGCGAGTTCGTCGCGCACCACGTGCGCATAACTACCGCGAGTTCGTCGCGCACGACGTGCGCATAACTACCGCGAGTTCGTCGCGCACCACGTGCGCATAACTACCGCG
>JBDUAX010000119.1:0-10697 GCA_040004455.1 Gemmatimonadaceae bacterium | reverse complement strand
CGTCAGCTTCACCCACGCCGCGCATGCACCGCCCGTATCACCGCTCGCCTGCATTTGCAGAATCTCCGCAATGCGCACCTCGCTTGGTGTCAACTTCGTCTTCCCATCCAAAGCGTGCGCTACTTCGTGCTGCCAGGTTGCGTCACTTCGCTGCTGCCACACCCGCACCTGCGCGAGCCACACCCCTGCCGGCGCGAAATCAAAATCGGCACGCAACGCTGACGCGAACGCCGAGTCTGCGAGCAATAAATTCCATTCGCGAATCGCGTTGCTTCCGCGCACAAAGGCTTTCCACGCTTCACGATTGCGCGTGCTAATCTCTCTTCTACGCAACGACTCAATTGGAACGTCAGAAAAGATCAGCGCATTCGCCAACACCGTGAGTGACGAATCAGCCTGGTTGGTCTCTTTATTTACCAAAGCGCTGCCGTCACGCACAATCTCACCGCTACGCGCATCAAACAACGTCGCGATTGCGTACAGCGTATCACTCTTCTCAACGAACGCACGCCGTACGTATCGACCCGCACCGAGCTTCTGCGCGATTGCCCGTTCATCTGAGGCACGTACCGCTCTTGACCCCAATGTGCTGAGTTCTTCCGCCACGCGACCTTGATCGACAATCGCAATGTCACTCCACGAACTCATAACGTCGCGCATCTGATCGCTGGCGCGCAACACCTTCGGCGCGATACTATCATTCGTAAAAGGCAGCAGCACAATGCGCGTGGAATCGGCGAAGCCAGGCGCAGTCACGCGCACATCGGTGGGATCTTTTGGCTTCGGCCAACCCACCCACACCAACGCGAGCACCATCACAACGGCTGCTACCGCGCCGAATGCCTGCATTCGTCGCCGAGCGCCGATCACGCGAGCCGGCGTCTTTGTCGACATCTCCGCGACGGCGTTCACCCGCGCGCACTCCTGCAACGCAATTAAGAGTTCGCCGGCACTCTGATACCGATTCTCCGGCACAAGCTCCATCGCCCGGTTCACACAGACCTGCAACACCTGTCGCACATCAGGGTGCGACGCACTGAGCGGCGGTACAGCATTTATCGCGTGACGCGAAAGCGCCTCGCGCGTGTCGGCCGACGCCGGTGTTTCTCCCGCCAACATTTCATACAGCATGCAACCAAGGCTGTAGATGTCGCTCCGCGCATCCACATCACGACTTCCGGAAAGCTGCTCAGGACTCATGTATCCCGGCGTGCCAATCACGACACCACTCGCAGTCATCGATTCCTGCGGTTCAACCGCTCTTGCAATTCCAAAATCGGCCAACAGCGCATGACCGCTTGAGAAAAGCACGTTCGACGGTTTGATGTCCCGATGCACAAGACCAGACGCGTGTGCATACTCGAGCGCCGACGCAACATCGTTCGCAACGCGTAGCGCCTCTGCCACTGGCAATTTGGATTGAACTCGCAGCCGGTCAGCCAACGTGTCGTCTCCGAAATACGGCATCACAAAAAACAAAACCCCGTCGGCGTCCCCCGAGTCATGCACGGGCACAATGTGCGGATGGCGCAATCGCGCAGTGTTACGAATTTCCGAGAGAAAACGGGCACTACCGAAGCCATTGTGAAACGATGCACGCATCACTTTCACGGCAACTTCACGATCGTGGGTCAAATCGCGCGCGAGATACACAATCGCCATACCCCCGCGACCAACTTCCTTCTCAATTCGATATCGCGTAGCCAATACGTTCGGCAATTGAGCCGAACCGTCACGTTCCGAATGCGCCGATTTGAATGAAGGGGAAAAGTGGTCAAGTGCCACACCGTCAAGTCGGCTATCACTCTTCTCACATTCCTGCACGAGGCGCTTCAGCAACGCGATGTCATTCACATCAACACCGCTCGCTTCGATGATAAAGTTGTCGCGTGGGGAACCCGTCAGGTCGAGCGCTGCATCGAGCAACGGCTCCAACCGACGCCAATTGTCCGCAGATATTCGCATGTCGTTCGAATCGAATGACACGCTCGGTCAGCGCTCCAGTTCCTGTCGCAGCAACATGCGCGCCTTCGACCAATCCCTTTGGACCGTTCGGAGAGTAACGCCCAGCACCTGCGCGATTTCTTCCTCAAGCAATCCACCGAAAAACCGGTATACGACAACCTGCGCGAGGCGTGCGTCGATCAACGCTACACGATCAAGTGCTTCGTTTACTTCCAACAATGCCGCCGGAGAATCTGGTTGGGCAAACGCCTCCTCATCGAGCGTTATTGCCATACCTTCTTCGCCGCCGCGCTTCTCCGCAGCCTGTGCTTTCGCGCGATCAATCAAGATGTGCCGCATTGCCACCGATGCAACCGCCAGAAAATGCGGCCGATCGGCGAAGTAGCCGTGCGGCTGATCAACGAGTTTCAGATACGCCTCATTCACCAACGCCGTGGTGCCAATTGTATGCGACCGATCACCGGGTCGCGCGCGGCGCGCCATATGACGATGAGCAATGTCGCGAAGTTCGCCGTAGGCGAGAGCGTACATCCGATTGAAGGACTCGTCTCCTCCTTCAGATACGGGCGCCCCATTCTCCGATTGATTCGCGCTCATCGAACGGTCGTACCGCTCGGACTATCGCCAAAAACAGTGTTGTATTTGTTCACTGACGGGACTCTACGGATGAGATTCTGCGGGAACTGCCAATTACGATTTTCGAGCGAATAACGCAAGTCCAAAGCGACGCTCACCTCAGTTAAGAACCGCGGAACCGGCGATACTCGGATTTTGGCCCGATGCAGGCATCGTCAGCGTCCCGCCCATCCCAAGCGTTATGTGTTCGTCACCCAACCGCATTCAACAATTTTGACGACCCTGCACCGCACACTGCTGCTGTCGGCACTCGCCCTGTCCGCCGCCTGCCAATCCGCCTCGCATTCGGCAACGAGTGTCGTCATGGCCCCCGGAACCGGCGTAGTCGGCGCAGGGTCATCACGTGCCATCGCCCAGGCAGAAGACGCCGCCAAACAATTCGCCCCCGCCGATGTGGAGTTCATGCAGGGGATGATTCCGCATCACGCACAAGCAGTGATCATGGCGCGATGGGCGGCCACACATGGCGCGCGCGCTGACGTGAAGATCTTGTGCGAACGCATTGCCATCGCGCAGGCCGACGAAATTCGCATGATGCGCGCATGGCTCGGCGAACGCTCGCAAGCCGTTCCCGATTCCAACGCCACGCGCCACGTCATGAAGATGGGCGATATGATGCACGAAACGATGATGCCCGGCATGCTCACCGACGAACAGATGGCGGCGCTGGACAAAGCGCGTGGATCGCAGTTCGATCGCCTGTTTCTCGTTGGTATGATGGGACATCACCAGGGTGCTATCGACATGGTGCGCGAACTGTTCAGTCACGGCAACGCCGGCCACGACGACACCGTGTTTCGGTTTGCGAACGATGTTGATGCCGATCAGTCAACCGAATTGCACAAAATGCGTTTGATGCTCGAGACCGTTCCGCAGTAGTCTCTCCACGCTGGTCCCTCCATTACACAGGTTGGTTTTGATGAAGTCCACTCGATCGTTGCTCAGTCCGATCCCGGCACTCGGCGCCGCCGCAGTTGCGATGATTTTCATCGCTTGCACGCATTCCGGGGGCGCATCATCTGGTGCGCCTTCAGGAACAGCTTCCGGTGTCGTCGGCGCTATGTCGACCGTGAGCGGCGACATTTCGCTCGCGAACTCACCAGCGTTTCGCTATCCGTCGAACGCGCCGGTTTCGAAACCAGATCCGCGTGTTGGCTTGAAACCTGGCGCGTCGGTGGCTGACGCCGGCGTTGCCGCGTGGAACATGAAGTTGTTGTCGAACTCACCCGCCACTGAAGGATTTGCCGGACGCGGCGCGACGGGTTCTGATTTGGCGTTCACATCGCATTACGCCATTCAGGGCAATTACCGTGGCTTCCAGATTTGGGATATCTCGACGCCAACGAGTCCGAAACTTGTTGTTGGTTTCCTGTGCCCCTCCAGTCAGGGGGATCCCAGCGTTTACAGGAATCTCGTTTTCATTTCGGGTGAAGCGAGCGGTTCGCGCAATGATTGCGGCACCACCAACATCACCGACACTGTCAGTAAGGATCGCTTCCTTGGTATTCGCGTTGTTGATATTTCCAACATCGCGCATCCGAAAGTTGTCGCGAACATTCAGACGTGTCGCGGTTCGCACACCAACACGTTGGTGCAGGATCCGAAAGACAGGGACAACGTCTACATCTATGTGTCGGGCTATTCGCGCATTCGTTCCACGAGTGAATTGGCCGGTTGCATGGATGCCGCCCCTGGCGATTCCACCGGCGCGCGATTCCGCATTGAAGTAATCAAGGTGCCGCTCGCGCATCCGGAACAAGCGAAAGTTGTGAACTCGCCGCACTTGCTCGCCGATTTGCAGGGCAGAACTGTGCATGCACCGCCGCCGAGTGATACCGGTCCACGTCCGGCTCGCGGTGGTGGCGCCGGTGGACGTGGTACGCCACCAGCGGGTGCCGCTGGTGGCCCGCCAGCAGCAGGCGGACGTGGAGGACGCGGTGGAGGAAACGCCGGACCGCAAATTGGCCAAAGCGGATGTCACGATATCACGTCGTATCCGGATATTGGATACGCTGGTGGCGCGTGTGCGGGTTACGGATTGGTGTTCGACATTCGCGACACGAAGAATCCTAAGCGCATTACATCCGTTGCTGATTCGAATATGTCGTTCTGGCATTCGGCAACCTTCAGCAATGACGGCACCAAGTTGTTGTTCTCCGACGAATGGGGGGGCGGAAGTCAGCCGCGTTGTCGCGTGACTGACAAAATGGAATGGGGTGGCAACGCCATCTTCACGCTCAACGACGGAAAACTGAACTTCAAGAGTTATTACAAGATGCCGGCGCCACAGGCCGCCAACGAAACGTGCACGGCACACAACGGCAATCTTGTTCCAGTGCCGGGGCGCGACATAATGGTGCAAGCATTTTATCAGGGTGGCGCAACGGTGTTCGATTGGACCGACCCGTCACATCCAATTGAAATCGCATTCTTCGATCGCGGTCCGGGTGGCGGTTACTGGTCAACGTACTGGTACAATGGTGTCATTGTGTCGAGCGACGAACAGCGCGGCCTGGATGTGCACGAACTGGTCGCGAGCCCGTATTTGTCGCAGAACGAAATCGACGCCGCGAAAAGCGTCAGGATTGATCAGTACAACGCACAGGAGCAGACGCACATTGTGTGGCCGCCGAGTTTTGCTTTGGCGCGGGCGTATCTGGATCAGTTGGAGCGTAACGGTGGGTTGGCGACGATGCGTATTGCGCAGGTGCGTGATGCGCTCCGATCGGCAGAAGCCGCGAGTGGTGGCGCGCGTAGTTCCGCGCTAAGTGAGACAGCCAAGGCACTGGTTACGGATGTCGGTGGCGCGAGCGACAAAGCGCGCGTGCAGTTGTTGGGGCGTGCGGTGGCCGATTTGTCGAAGGCGAAGTAGCGCAGAATAAGTTGGAATAAAATCAAGAGCGGTCCGGTCTGTTGACCGGGCCGTTTTTTGTTACTGCATTATTCGTTGGCACAATCGAGAGCGTGGTGGCGCGGATAGTGAGTCGAAAGATTGCTTCATAGTTTGCATCCCTTTCCACTTTCCAGCGTAATTTTCAACAATTCATCCGATGCATATTTTGATCTCGCAAAACCGCGCATTCAACAAGCGCCCTTCACAAGTAGTTGGCATTTTTCTCACGCTGTTGTTGGCGACTGCCTGTTCGGGCAGCGATGGCACACCTGGGGTAACTGGCCCGCAAGGCGCTACCGGAGCGACCGGTTCGACGGGCCCGAGTGGCAGCGGTGTTCTGTTTTCCAGTGCGACGGGCACAGCCACGTTGGTTACGGATACGCTCGTTCTCACATACACGCAAGTTCCCGGATTGTCGGCCAGCGTTACCGTGCCCGCGAGCAGTTCGTATAAAGTGTTTGTTGAAACCGACGGTGGGGTTCAAATCAACAGTATTGATCAAAGCGCCTTTTGCTTTGCTGACATTGCGCTGTTCGTGGACGGTGCGCAAATCGGCGCCGCGCGGCGCGTGACCGTTACAAACAGCGCGCAGGTGTTGTACTCGGTGGTCGGCTATGGCTTCTCGGCGCAGACTGTGTTGGCATCGGGCACGCACACCGTGTCGGTGCAAGCGAAGAAGATTCCGATGTCATTTTACGAGTGCTATGTCAGCTCCGGGGCGGGCGGAACCGTACTACCGGGCAATCCGAAGTTGCAGGGAAACCTGAATGTGATTGCATTCCCGTGAAAAGACTTTATTGTGGTCATGCGTTTGAAATAGGCGACCACAACTGGTGACGACGTGACACGATGACTGGGGCAGAACTGCTTCAGCACCGCATCGGTGCGTTGCTACTGTGGCCCTGCTTACGGATGATTCGCAAGCTCGAGGCGTTAAACGCTGGCACGGTGAATTCATGACGGAAAACTCGCCGCCGTTTACTCGCAAGCCGATTCCATTCGCGCTATCGATTCTGTTTGCTATCGCCCCCTGCGTAGCCGGAATTGTTCGTGCGAATTCCAGCAGTCACGACCTGCGGCTATTGTGGATGGCGCTCGTTGCATCAGCAGGTGCAATTCTCACAGTCATGGTTGTCAAAACACCGCGTGGGAAATCACCGATGCCGCTGGCGCTGAGTATCGGCGCACTCAGTTTCGGACTTACAACTTTCACGGCGTATTTCTTCGGCGCCAAAGCGCTGCCTGGAGTATTGGCAATTGGAGCGGTGTTTGGATTTTGCTTCGCGATGTACTGTTGGCTTCATGCGCTGGCAACGCGTAGGGAATGAGAGAGAATCAAGAAAACACTAGCCGTCGTGTTGACGCAGGTTATTTCGTCGCCACCGCGGCTAATCCGCGTCTGTTCCCGAATCCGCGTCTCGCTGTTGCTTTCCCCGTCAAGCATTAGACTCCGGCGACATGTCCTCGCGCCCGCGTCCCCAATTTTCCCTCGGCCTGGTTCTGGCTGCGTGGACCGTGCCCGCGCTGCTCTCCACGCTGGAGACGGTGATGTTTGCACAAGCGAACAACCGCCCCATCGATATGTGGCGCGCGTTTGCCAGTGAAGCACCCGGCTGGTACGTCTGGGCGTTGTTCACCCCGGCACTCGCATTGCTGGCGGACAGATTTCCTCTTTCGCGTCCGTTGCGCGCACGCGCAATATTCGCGCACGTGTGCGGTTGGTTGGTGGTCGCCGCATCTGCCGCCGCGGTGTGGGCTGCTGCCGGAATGATGTTGCGCGCGTCGCGCGTTTCGTATCTGGCGTCAGTACGCAACTGGTTTCTGTCGGGGCTGCCATTCACCGTGTTAGGCTATGCGGCCGTTGTCGGTATTTGCTACATGATTGCCAATCGCAACCTCGCGCACGAACGCGAACAGCAAGCAGCCGTTCTTGCCAGGCAATTGAGTGAAGCGCAGCTGGCCACACTGCGCGCGCAGTTGCAACCGCATTTTCTGTTCAATAGCCTGAACGCAATCATGGCACTGGTGCGCGACGCCGACAGTGCTCACGCCATCGCTGCGCTGACCACGTTGAGCGCCATTCTGCGTGCGTCGCTTCAATTGGGTGCGAACGCCGAAATTGCGTTGACGCGCGAAGTCGCGTTCACTCGCGACTATCTCGATCTCGAGCGATTGCGATTCCCCAATCGTTTGCGCGTGACCTTCGATATTCCGCCGGCACTGCTCGATGTGGCCGTTCCGACTTTTGTATTGCAGCCCTTTGTCGAAAACGCCATCAAGCATGGCCTCATGGACAGCAGAAATGGTATCGAGATTTCAATTTCTGCGCGCGCCAACGGCGATTCACTCGAACTGACCATCACGGATGACGGCGTCGGATTTGCAACGGAAAACGGCGCGACCGTTGATGGTCTGGGTATCGCGAATGCACGATCGCGCCTCAACGGCATGTACGGAACCCGGGCGTCGCTCACCACTGGCCGACGTCAATCGGAGAAAGGTGCATTAGTGCAACTGCAACTGCCTCTGAAACGTACGCTCATGGTATGAGCACCAAAGGTGATACGGTGAACGCCATGACAGCGTCCCGATGAACGAAACGCAAACTCGTGCCAAAGCGACCGCAGGCAATTCGATACGTGTACTCATTGTTGACGACGAACCGTTGGCGCGTCGCGCAGTTCGCCAGCTACTTGGCGCCCACCAGGATATTGAAGTCGTGGGCGAATGCGCCGATGCCATTGATGCCGCTGAGTTGCTGACGAAACGCACTGTCGATTTGGTGTTGTTGGATATTCGAATGCCGGCGATCTCCGGGTTGACATTGGCGCACGATATTCAGACGCGCCCCCTTGTCGTGTTTGTAACCGCGCACGAAGAACACGGTGCGGCAGCGTTCGACATCGGCGCGGCCGATTACATCGTGAAGCCGGTTACGGCAAAACGCCTCGACGTTGCGCTGCAGCGCGTGCGGGAGCGACTCGCGCAATTGGACGATTCCGCGCGACCAAATAGTGCAAACCCCAATCACGCCAACACGCTTGAGCGTCTGGTAGTCCGCGTCGGTAGCAAAGACGTCGTGGTGCTCGTTGACGACGTGGAATTGTTCGCCGCCGACGACGTCCATGTATCTCTTCACGTCGCCGGCCGGCGCTACGAAATGCGCATTACGCTCGATCGCCTCGCGAAACAACTCGACCCCGCACGGTTCGTTCGCATTCACCGCTCCTACGTCGTTCCAATTCGCGGAATTGTAGCGGTTCATCACAAACGTAACGGCGAAGCGACCATCGAACTTCGAAATGGGGCATCAGTTCCCGTAAGTCGTCGTCGTCGAACTGAGCTCGCGCGTCTGCAAGCAGCAGCTGAACGCGGTTGATGCGCAATCAACAAACTTGATGGATTTGTACCAGCGATCGAGTGCTGGATGCGTCGTCGAATGTGAAAGCGATTCATTGCAATTGAGTGCGGCGTGCCGAATGCAACGCCATTCACAACATGAAACCAGCCGTTCGCCGCGTCAATCAATGAACGCGCGGCCAGCCTACGTACGTTTGCGAACTCGCACCAATTCATTCGTCGCACACCAACGATTCCAGATGCTTACACTTCTTGCCGCCGCGGCCTTGGCGACACTGACCGCACACACCCCAGTCAAACCGGTTGCAGCGACCCTTGACGCAACTGCGCGCGCCACACTCGACACCGCGGCCGCTCGTATGGGGGGAATTGCCACCCTTCGCTCGTTGCAGCGTCTTCGCGTTGAATCAATCACCGAGTGGCAACGTTTATCGCTCGACGATCGAGCGAATCCCTTGATCTCGAGCTACGAGTGGAGCACCGAGTTTCGCGACTACGCGCATCCCGCCTGGCGTTACACGCGTCGCTTTCTCGGCCCCACCGGGTGGAATGAAATCGTCGATCTCGTCGTAGATTCGGTCGCTGCTATCAAGAACAACGGAAAATGGGGACCGCAAAATGTCGCGTATGTGGACGAGCGTACGGAAATGTTCACCTTTTCTCCCGAGCGCCTGATGATGCTCGCGTTTGACGCACCCGACGCGAAATCACTTCCCGACACGAGCATGCACGCCACGCGCTACACACGCGTGCGCGCGACGATCAACAATTTCGGCACCACACTCTTCTTCAACAAGAGCGAAGGCGGGCTCGCGCTCGCGCAATTCCGCGCCGCGCAGCCCAAGGACTTTGGTCTCGCTGCGTTTGGAGTAATGGACGTGTCCATTTCCTACTCACGCTGGCAACGTGTGTCGCGAGATGTCGCGCTCAACATGCCGATGCAGTTGGACATCCATCGCGTTGGAAAGCCCTACAAGCGCATCACAATTTTAGGGGTGCAACTCAATCCGGATTTTCCGGCCGATTCGCTTTCAATGTCCGACTCGTTGCGCACCGCATTCCTCGCGCTGCGTGGCCGTGCGATGTACGATTTGCCAGTCGACACGGCGCGCATTGCCAATGATCACTTCGCGTTGTTCTTCACGCCGGGCACTCCGGCGGGCGCCGTTAAGCTTGGCGGCAAGTGGCTGTTCTTTGAGGCGGGAACGGCACCGATGTCGATTGAACGAAGTGCGGCATTTCTCACCAGGAGCGACGCTGCAACGCCAATCGTCGGCGCAATTCTCAGTCAACCTGGCGCACAGGCCGGGGCCGTGTGGTTGGCCGAACATAAGTTGTCAGGTTGGGTGACACCCGGCGCAAAGGCTTACATCGACGCAACTATGCGAGGATGGAAGAACACAACGCGGTTCCAACCAGTGGTGAGCGGAAGCTGGATAAAGATTGGTACTGACTCCGTGCGCATTGAATCGCTCGATCTTCCAGACTATCCAAACACCGCCGTGATCTATTCGCCAACCCTGCAATGGGTCTACTCCGCACCGGCACTTACTCCACTCAACATCGATCGCATCGCCGGCTTTGTCAAACAACGTGGTTGGAAGGTCGAACGCATTGCGTCGGCGCGGGACATTGTCGGGGCGCCTGTTCCGAAAAGAGCTCCCTGAACTTCCGCTCCAGTAAACCACAACAAGGGAACGCGGATAAACAACAAACGCGGATTAGTTCGTCACCACGACGGCCAATCCGCGTCTGTTTTTGGATCCCTGTTCAAATTTTTCCACTGATCTCAAATCATCGACAATGAAACCAGTCTACTCGATGATCAATCCGATTGATCGGC
>JBDUAX010000527.1:0-3182 GCA_040004455.1 Gemmatimonadaceae bacterium | reverse complement strand
TGCGCATCGAGTGCCGAAGCTAGTGGCGTCGCGCCTTCGCGATACGCAATCAACGAGAGCGCGGCTACGCGGTTTGCGCTCGCCACCAACCCCGCAGAGCGCGCTAAGCGCGCGCGCGCGGCTGTTGCATCGCGCTCTGCACCGGCCAAAGCGTTTGCCTGATCAAGGCGAACCAATGCCACGTTGGCGCGCGCACGCGCCAACTCTGCCTGCGCCACCTGGATGCTCGCCGAATTCCGATTAAACAACGGAAGCGGCAACGCCAAACCAATTGTCGGCAACAGTCCTTTCGTTGACGGATCAACCGCTTCAAATCCGATTGAGAGTGACGGTGCTGCAATACGACGACGCTGCTCCACCAGCACCCGATAGTTCGCAGCTTCCACATCGCGTTCGGCAGCCGACACTATTGCCGACAGGGAGTTCGCGCTGGCACTATTCATTGTTCCTGCGCCCGCCATCGCGCTCGTTGTTGCATTCGACGTGAATGCGGCGCCGCTGTCTGTCAACGCCATTGTTTCGCTGAGCGCAATTTGCGCGGAATCGGCCGATAGCCCGATAAGACTCTGCAACACCATGCGAGCCGACAGGGCTGATAGCGAATCGTTCGAAGCCGCATTCGCACTTTGACCGGCAAACACACGCGCCAATTCCACGTCCAGATCGCTCGCATCACCAGCGTCACGGCGAAGGCGCGCAATGGTTAAGAGACTGTCACCACCCTGCGCGGTTCGCGTTGTGAGCAGTGATCGCGCCGAGAGTGCCTGCGCGCGCGTGTAAGCTGTATCGACATCAAGGGCCAACACGGCGCGACCATACGCTGTGCGCAAGGAGTTTGCAGTTACACCACTATTCGCCGCCGCCAAGCGCGCCTGACGCAAACCGGGCCAATCGAATGGGATGTCGAGCGAAAAATGCGCCTTTGGCTCGGACTTGCTGTACGACGCGCTGAGTGCGGGGTTCTCAAACTGGCGGGCGAGCAAAACGATCGCGACTGCAGCCGCGGAATCGGCGCGCGCAATGGCTCCACGCGGTGAACGCTCAAGCGCAATTCGAATGGCGTCGTCGCGCGACACCGGCATACGACTCTGATCTGCTTGTGTTCGCGTTGAACCCGGTGATGATTGCGCGGTCGACAACGTGGGGGCGAAAACAAGCGCGCACACTGCGAACAGTGTGCGCGACATGAATGTCACGACTGAAATACTCCTAGTGGTTTATTGCGATGAACCAGGCGTTCACAATCGGGCCACGGGCACGCGGGTTTGGTGCAGCGCCGGCGGCCGGTGCCGGCACCGGTCCATATTCAAAACCCATCACGTACGCGCGATGTTTGGTAGCGTCGACGCCAACTGTTTTTGCACCGGCAAACGTTGGAACAGTGGTGATCACCGTGTATTTGTCGGGGGAGTCCTGATGCACAACGGTGATGTTGCCATCTTTTCCCGAAGGAATGTAGATCAATTTCTGCGCAGGGTCCCAGCCGAGCGCGTCGACACCGTCGCCGTTCGCAATTTCAGCGACGACTTTGCCGGTGGTGGCATTCACCACGACCGACTTGTTGCCGCAGCCAGCGAAGATGCGATTGCCTGGTGCGTCAAATGCAATGCCGGTTGGGCCGTCACACTGCTCGATTTTCCAGGTCGTGGTGAGCGTCATTGTTTTCAGGTCAACAACGTCGATGGAGTTCTTGTCTTCGATGTTGATGAAAACGCGACCTTTGCCATCGCTTGCGCCCCCTTCCGGAGCGGTGCCTGACAAAACGACTTTCCCTTTTACGTCGCCGGTCTTCGCGTCAACGGCAACAAATGTTCCCATCGGCTTGCTATGATTGATTGACAGAATGAGGTTGCTTTGCTCGTCGTACCAAATGCCGTCGGCGCCATCAATGCCGATGTGAACCTTCTTGATAACCGAATTGTCTTTCAGGTTGAACATGGTGAGCGTGCTGTCACCGGCGTTCGTGGTAAATCCATGTCCTTCTTTTTGTGCGAACGCAATGCCGTGAACGCGCGGCGTGTCCATGATGTCGCCAACCACTGCGCCCGTCATTCCATCGACCACCATCACGTGCGTGCCGCGCGAGATGTACACGCGGCCAGTCGCAGGATCAGCGTTTAGATAGTCGTGGCCGCCGGTGCCGCCGATGTTGAACTTTTGCGTTTTAAATTGCGATTGGGCCAGCGCGGGCTGAGCCGCAACTGCAAGTAGGAACGCAGAAAACGCAAGCGAACGATGGCGAAGCATGGCAACCTTTCTCAGAGGGGAACGCGAATAGAACGTGAGGTACGACGTGCCGCAACTTCGTCCGCAATCGTGACGGATCCCTGACAAACCGCCCATGTGATGGTATCATCTACGCCATGACCATTATTCGCCTCAGTAATCCCCTATCTACAGCGTTCGTCGCGATTGTCGCGACGACTCTCGCGTCGGCCTGTTCCACCCAGGGCGCTCGCTCCTCGCTCAATCGCGTACCGAAGACCGATCCGAAGGTCGGCCCTGTACACGGTTCGGTGATCGTTGTAGGCGGTGGAGGGCAAGGCCCCGAAGTTTTCGCGAAGCTGATTGAGCTCGCAGGTGGCCCCGATGCACTGATTGTCGACGTTCCGACGGCCGGCGGAGATACGGCGTACGGCCAGGACTGGCGCGGCACGCGCGGATTGAAAGCAGCAGGCGCAAAAAACGTGTACGTGCTGCACACGAGCAATCGCAAAATTGCAGACTCCGACAGCTTCATTGCGCCAATCAAGAATGCGCGCGGCATTTGGTTCGAAGGAGGACGTCAATATCACCTTGTCGACTCTTACGGCAACACCAAAACACAAAAAGCACTGGAGGATATTCTCGCACGTGGTGGCGTTGCGGCGGGTTCGTCGGCCGGTGCGTCAATTCTGGGATCGTACATGGTGCGTGGCGCGCCGTCGAACAACAATGCAATCATGTCGTATCCGGGTTACGAAACCGGTT
Organism: Gemmatimonadaceae bacterium; assembly: GCA_040004455.1. GTDB lineage: Bacteria > Gemmatimonadota > Gemmatimonadetes > Gemmatimonadales > Gemmatimonadaceae > Gemmatimonas. The sequence continues at coordinate 212 of JBDUAX010000527.1, read as the reverse complement.
TCGCGTATTTGCGCGGCGTTGGAATTGATCAACACGTGGTCGCGCGCGAACGATTGGCCGATCTCGCCGATTCAGTAATTCCGCGACACCCCGAATTGCTGGCAATTTCTGAAGACGAAGGCACTGCGTGGGTAGTGCAGGGAGACATTGCAGAAATCATTGGCCGCAACAAAGCCTTCGTGTACAACGGGCGTGACGCGAACGACCCCTGC
>JBDUAX010000118.1:0-10725 GCA_040004455.1 Gemmatimonadaceae bacterium | reverse complement strand
CAAAGCAGGCGCGATACCGGGCTACGCTACGCCCCGCGGCAGCCGCATACGTTACTACGACGAGTGCGTTGGGTCAACTGCTAGTCAAGACAACAAACGCACGAATACTGCGTCATTCAACAATTGATTGAACAATTCACGAAACGCACGACCGCGATGACTGACGCGCGCCTTCTCCCCCGATTCAACCTCGGCGAAAGTCCGACCCAATTCAGTAGAGACAAAGTATGGATCGTACCCGAATCCATTCTCTCCACGCGGATTACGAAGCAGCACGCCAGTCGTCGTTCCACGCACAACAAGTTCACCGGCGACAGACACGCAGGCCGCAGCGCATACGTATCGTGCCGTAAGTGGCCCGGTGCTCGGAGCCGAGTCGATTGCATTCCAGAGGAACTCGTTGTTCGCCTGATCCAATGCGGCACCTTCAAGATCAGAGCGATTGGACCACCGTTTGCTGTGCACTCCTGGCATTGCATTCAACGCATCAACTTCCAAACCCGAATCATCGGCGAGTACGACGCGACCGCTCGCGCGCGCATAGAACCAACGCGCTTTGGCCAGTGCATTTTGTTCAAACGTTTCGAAACTCTCAAGCAAGTCTTCTCGAGAGTCGAAACCAATCTTCACGTCATTGAGGGACAGCGCATCAAATCCAAATTCGCGAACCAGCGCGTTCAATTCGCGAATTTTTCCGTCACTGCGCGTAGCAACGACAACCTGTCGAGTCACCGCGCAATTACTCCCGGATTACTTAAATTGGATTTCGAAGCACGTCAATTTGCATCACATCGAGTTCGCGAATGCCCAGAACTGCAAGATCAACGAGACCATCAAGTTCTCCGCGCGCAAAGGTCCCGTGTTCACCCGTGCCCTGCACTTCCACAAATCTTCCCTCGCTGCTCATGACCACATTCATATCGACATCGGCACGAACGTCTTCTTCGTAGTCGAGATCAAGTCGCGGCTCACCATCAATAACCCCAACGCTGACCGCGGCGACGCGGCGCTTGACCGGTGAGACAGGAGCATGTCCCATTTTCACCAACCAATCGAAAGCATCAGTCACAGCAATGCACGCCCCGGTAATTGATGCTGTTCGCGTACCACCATCGGCCTGCAACACATCGCAATCAACTTTGACGGTGAATTCGCCGAATCGAAAGTCATCGATCATTGCGCGCACGCTGCGACCAATGAGCCGCTGAATTTCCTGTGTGCGACCGCCAATTTGCTGACGCTCACGTTGCGAGCGCGTTTTGGTAGCACGCGGCAGCATTGCATACTCGGCGGTAATCCAACCTTCGCCTTTTCCTTTCTTCCACCCAGGCACTCCGATTTCGACGCTTGCGGCGCACAGCACGCGCGTGTTTCCAAAGCCGATCAAACAGGAACCTTCGGCATATGGTGCAGCGCCGCGCTCGATTGTGATTGCGCGGAGTGATTGCGTAGTACGACCTACACGAGCGACGAACGAAGTTGCGTCAGATGCCGGCACGAAGTTTCTCGATGATGGAAGTTGTGGAATGACCTGGAACCAATGGTACAACAACCACGCGGCCATTGCGCGCGCGAACTACATCGGCGCCCACAATTGTTTGCGCGGAATAGTCGCCGCCTTTGACAATCACATCAGGTTGTAACTTTTCGACAACCTCCAGCGGCGTGTCTTCTTCAAAAACGACAACGGCATCAACGGCTTCAAGCGCGGCCAACACATAGGCGCGGTCAGGTGCAGTAGTGCGAGGACGTTCGGCCCCCTTCAGGCGGCGCACCGATTCGTCACTGTTGATGCCAACAATCAACGCCGCCCCTTGCCGCCGCGCTTCGTTGATTACGTCGATATGACCGTGATGCAAAAGATCGAACACGCCGTTGGTGAATACCACGTCACCCTTGACCGAATCGCGCCATTCACGCGCTGCGCTCCACGTCATGATTTTTGAAGCGGGCGCGCGTACCGAACGACCTTCTACCATTGCGATTGCGTATTGCGAATGACTTCGTCGACAATCGTCTCGATGGCAATTTTTCTTCCGGATGCTTCCTGCCCTTCGGCGTATTGCCCTTCGCTTTGCACGCCCGCGCGCTTCACCAAAGTGCGCCCGGTGGTCTGATCTGCGATTTCCACATCGATGACGAGGAGCAATCGCCGACGGGAAGAGTTCACGGCGCGTGGATCGGCGCTGACGCCGGCCGGCAAGTCCACTTCGTATTTGCCGATAACTCCATGCACCACAACATCGGCCTTTGCTTCGGGCACTTCGCGCAAATTCAACCGATCCTGAAATTGCTTTCGCAAATAATCATTCAGCTCACGCTGGACATCAGGAACGGCCGTTTGATTGTCGAAAGGCACGATTGCAAATGACTTCAACTTCGGAGGGAAGCCGCCACCGGAATTGAAACCGTAACAACCGAAAGTGGACAGCAGAAGCACTGCGAGCGCAAGCTGTGCAGCTATCGTCGGAATTACTCGGCTTTGGTTACGGTTTACGCCAGATCGCTTCATCAAAGGCCTCTGCGGTACGTGTATCGGTGACTGAAATGCTCAGGCTCCGGCGCCCACTTTCGTTGACATAGCGCAATTCGCCTTTGCCATCGGGAGTAGATGTCCGTGAAATCCACTCGACAACTTTTCCGTTTTCGATTCGCTCAACGCGGGCAAGCGAATGACCAACAAGTGCAATTCGCCACGCACGGGCGCCCGGTTTGGCAGCATCTGTTCCATGCAGCGTTCCCAGATCTGCACGCAATGTATCACCATCAACGCGCGCAATCGTGTCGGTTGTGGGAGGAACCGCCAGTCGTCCAAGCGTTGCCCACAGCAGCGGCACTGGTGGAAGGAACCGACGTACGAGGTCGATTCCCGGAATGATGAGCGAGTCACCGACCATAATCGCCATGCCGCCCCCCATTCCGCCCTTCAGGAAGAAGTCGAGCCGAGCGCGATCGGGGGACATCGCACGAACAACTCCGTCACCGTTCGCTTCAAATGTGTCGTCCTTGTATTTCCACGTGAAATTCATTTGCCGATTGCCACTCGGCATTTCGATGGAGGGCAATGCCGCGTGTGATTCAACTCCTATGAGCGGACGAGCGTGTGGAGCGCACGCGTTCAACAACGGCATCGACGCCATTGCGATAGCGGCGCAAATTGTTCGAATCGAAATTCCCAAAACTGTCGAGCGATGCATCATCACCTGATTTCTATGCTCTGTATGCGATCGCCTTGCACGATGCGATCGAGAACGTCATACCCGCGCAGAATGTGCCCGAACACCGTGTAATGTCCGTCGAGGTGCGGTTGCGGCGAGTGACACAGGTAGTACTGACTTCCACCGGTATCGGGTCCAGATAATGCCATGGCCAATGAGCCTCGAGTGTGAATGAGCCGGTTCAGTTCATCTCGAATTGCATAGCCAGGGCCGCCCGAACCATCGCCGCGCGGATCGCCATCCTGCGCCACGAAATTAGGAACTACTCGATGCCAATACGTGTTGCGGTAATAGCCGCGGCGTGCGAGCTGCACGAAATTGTCGACGGTAAGGGGCGCCTCGCGCGAGGCAAGCGAGACGACTACATCGCCGTGTTCGGTGTGAATAATCGCGGTGAGTGACTTCGCGTCGGCCTCAACATATTTGCGAACAAGAATTTCATAGTCGGCAAGGGGTCGAACAGTAGAAGCTGTGGAAGCAGCACGCCAACCCGCCAGCGGAGTTACCGGGCGAGCTGGCGCGCGTTCAACCGAATCGCGCGGAATGGGCAGCGCAGACAATTGCTGTCGCAGTGCTGTGTCAAACCTGGTACTGTCGCGCTGCCACGCAGAAGCGATGTAAGCAATTGCCGCCAGGCGAGCGTCATTGTCCAAGTCGGCGGCCGACTTCGTGTACACTTGCAGAATCCGGTGCACATCGGCCGCGTTGGCGCTGGCTCGGAGCCCTGCCATGCCACCGGCCCGTGCACCAATATCCGTGTCATCAAGCAACGACATAAGTAGTTTGCGCACGGTGTCGGCCGTACCAGGATTGCCGCGCACTACTGCTGCAAGCGCTGATACACTCGCACTACGAACACGACCATCAGTGTCGCGAATTCCCCACGCAATGTCTGCAAGTTTTGGTGCGTGAAGGGTGTCGGCGCGTCGCGCTTGCACGACGGCCGATCGCTGACGCCAATCGGCGGACTTCGTCCAATTGCCTTCGTTGTCGACTAAAGCGTTAGTGCCCGCTCGACGCGCACCCGTCAGGATTGCAATTCGCACCGGAAGCGTTGTGTCGGCCGACCACGCGGCTCGCCATGCGGCAGCATCCGTTCCAAGCAAAGGGCCGATTACTTCGGCAGTTGAAACACGAACGTTTCCATCGAGGTCGCGCAGCAGTTTGAGCACCGCATCCTTTGAGGGCGCTCCAAACGTCGCCAACGAGCGCACGGCGTTCGCGCGAACTCTCGCGCTCGTATCGGCAATCAATGCACGAAGCATTTCCTGCGCGCGCGCACCAAGTGAATCACCGGTTGACGACCTTATAAGCGCGCGAGCCACATGTTGCCGCGTTTCTTCATCCGTGCTCGAACCGGCGGCCAGCATTGCACGAACTCCACCAACCGCTCGGGTGCGACCAAGTACGTAGGCAGTAGCGCGCACAACTCGGGGATCTGTGTCGTGCATCCATGGCAGTAGCACCGCAACCGGCGCGCGTTGGAGTTTGCTGACCGCAGTGATGATTGCGACACGTACCAGTGCGCTGCGTTGAGCGGCCGTACTTGAGGAACGCGGATCTGACTGATCCTGTCCAAGCGACAGCAGCAACACCGGCCGCGCCGTTTCACCCAGATCACCAAGGGACCATGCCGCTTCGATTGCAACCGGATCGGGAGCGCCTGCAACTGCACGCGCGAGGGGAAGAACGGCGCTAGTGTCGTGGGCGAGGCCGAGTGCGAATGCGGCATTCGCGGCGACGGCGGTGTCCGGGTCGAGCAGCAATTCACGCAAGCGCGGATATCGAGCCTTTCCCTTTACTTGTCCAATTGCCAGAGTTGCACGAGCACGTCGCGCGGAATTGGGATCGGCCAACAAACTGTCAACAAGCATTGTGTCGAGCTGTCGCGCGTCGGCCATTTGCAAAAGTCGGGCGTCGTGCTTGACGTCGATGTCGCTCGCTCCAGAAAAAGATCCACCTTTGTTTGCGCCAGCACATGCTGTTTGCGCAACAAGCAGTGCGCCTATCCCTGCAGCGCGCGACAACGAACCAACTTTTGAAGGCAGAATCTGTTGCATGATAAATTTCGACAAGTCTCTGATCATGTTGGCATCGTCACTGCGCTCGACAGCATGGTTCGCAAGGTTGCCGGCATCGTAATTGGTTTCCCGGTCAAATCCAGCGCAATAAGCGCGGTCGTAGCAGTGACGAGAGTGTCACCGCGTTCGGCATGTACAACCCGATAATTGAACGTCACACTTCGCGAACGCACGTCGGCGATAGTTGTATAGACGCGAATTGCATCGTCGTAGCGTGCCGATCCCCTGAATCGAATTGTTGCTTCAGAAACTGCAAGGCGAACGCCTTCACGTTCAAACTCAGCATATGGCTTGCCAAGTTTCCGGATGAGATCGGTGCGACCGAGTTCGCACCAGACGAGATAATTGGCGTGATACACCACGCCCATCTGGTCGGTCTCCGCATAACGTACGCGAAGGTCGGTTGTCGATTCCACTGGTCCGTCGGCCAGATGCACTGAAGCAACTCCGCTAAAAATGGCGTTCAGGTGATTTGCGAACGTTGGTCACCGACAATCCCCTGAGCAACTGCAACCAATTCCTCAGTGAATTGTCGTGACGTGCAGCACTGGTTAGAATGCCCCCGGTGAAGCCAACTGCCCTTCCCGCGTTCCTGCCAACTCCGTGCTTCGTCGTAGGTGATGCGCACCTGGGTGTCGCTTCGGTCGAATCTGAGCGCGCGTTGCTTGCCTGGTTTCGATCGGCGACCACAGAAGCGAAGTCCGTAGTGATTATGGGTGATCTTTTCGATTTCTGGTTTGCCTGGAAGTACGCCATGCCGCGCCTGGGATTTCGCGTACTGGCAGCGATTGCGGACTTGGTAGACGCAAAGATTCCGGTTATCTGGCTCGGTGGCAATCACGATTGCTGGCATGGCGAAGCTCTCGAAGCGGAAACTGGTGTGCACTACACGTTGAACCCGTGGCACGGCAGTATCGGAAGTTGGCGCGCCGAATTGTTGCATGGCGACGGCCTTCGGGAAAAGGAGGATGCGCCGTATCGTCGATTGCGATCGGTGTTTCGCAATCAGCTCGCCATTAGCGCGTTCGGTTGGTTGCATCCTACAATTGCGACAAAGCTTGCGAGTTCTTCTTCCAAGGGCAGTCGTCACATGCGAGCAGCCGATGAAGGGAAGGCTCTATTGGAAGTCGCAACAAAGCGCCTTTCGGAGCCGAATGGTCCCGACTTGATCATGCACGGACACTCGCACCAACCGAAACTCGAACGGGCGGGGTACGGTGTGTACGCAAATGCCGGCGCGTGGTACGTGGATCAACAGTTTGTGCGCATTGACGACGATCGCATTTCCAGTCTGTCGTGGAGCATTTCAAGCGAAAGTCACGTGCTCGACACGCTCAATCGCGTCGCCGAGGAAGCGTCGACCAAGCGTTAGGAAATGGTCGGGTGCGTCGGATGCGACGAATCGATGCGTAGGAATCGGCGTGGAGTTCTCGGCGCGCGCCCAGGACTTGTCGCGCAGCAGGCGAGCGGTTTCCAACGCGGTTTCGCGCGCGCTGTCAATCAGCTGTACCGTTGCTCCCGCTTCAGCAGCAAGCATCGGCGCCAGTAAGGGATAGTGAGTGCAGCCCAGCACCAGTGTGTCAATTTCTGCAGCGCGCAATGGTGCGAGATATTCGTGAATAACCAGTCGTGTTGCGGCGTGATCGGTCCAACCTTCTTCGACCAATGGGACGAGCAGCGGACAGGCTTTCGTTTCGACACGCAGTGATGGCGCAAGAGATTTGATGGCGCGCTCATAGGCGCCGGATGCAATGGTGCCCGATGTTCCAATTACGCCGATTGCATTGCCGCGCGTTGCATTTACCGCGGCGCGCGCTCCGGGCTCAATAACACCGATTACGGGAACCGAAACTGCATTTCGCAAATCGTTGAGCGCATGCGCAGTGGCGGTGTTGCAAGCGACAACAATTGCCTTGACACCCTGAGTCACCAACCATTCGCCAATTTGCAGCGCGTACCGACGCACGGTTTCCGCGCTCTTCGGTCCATAAGGCACGCGCGCGGTGTCGCCAAAATACACAATTGATTCGTTGGGCAGCTCGGACAACAAAGCACGAACGACCGTCAGCCCACCCAGCCCCGAGTCAAAAACGCCAATGGGTTTGTTGACGAATTCGCGTTGTTCGTTGCCGCCGTTCACGCTACCAGCGCACCGTAGCAACGAGAACTGCTCCGCCCTTGGTGGGCGCGGCGCCTAGAGACAGTGGCACTTCCCAGAGGTGCGCGGCAACATATGCGTCAGCGCCTGAAATCAGGTGATTGAACGCGAGCGCAGCAAACCAATCTTCGACGTGCAAGCGCCGAGTGTTTACGAGTGCCACCGGAAACTTGCTATTGAACACACCGGTTCCAACAATGGTGCCGGTTGCGCTAATAGTGTAGTTCTCGGGCAAGCTGTCGCCACTGAATTTGCGGGCTTCGTGCAAGTCGGTGGTGGACTTTTGCACCATGGCGAGTGCACCGAGTTCGATTAACGCGAAAAATGCGCCGGCACTGCCCCGATCAAGGCGCGACTGGCCGAGTCCAGGGAGAATGAGCGAATAAACAAACGCGCGACGTGGCGTAAGTGGTGGCTTGGATGGCGCCGCAATCAGTGCGCGACTGATGGCCGGTCGCTCGCGTTTGGCGGTGTCAGACCTAACGCGGGCCTTGGGCGGGGTCTTTAGCGTGTCACCACTCTGCGCGACCGAATTCGAACTGGATGCGGCGAGGAGCAACGCCGCAGCTATGCTTGATGTGACAACTTTGCGAAATGCCTTCATGTTCGCGTTGTACACCGCGACCCGAAGACGTTCAATGCTCTTTGCAAGAGTTGCCTGAGTGCTTCGTGTTCTAGCGATTCGGAAGCGCTGCCACCAACTCGATTTCGACGCGGACGTCGCGCGGGAGGCCGGCTACTGCAACCGTCGATCTCGCCGGACGCGCATCACCCAAAACGCGGGAATACACGGCGTTCATCGCCGCAAAATCGGCCATGTCGCGCAGAAAGACTGTTGTCTTGACCACATCACTCCAGGTCGCTCCGGCCTCGGCCAACACGGCGCTGAGGTTCTTGAGCACCTGTTCACTTTGTGCCCCGACATCGCCAGTAACGATCTCCATCGATACGGGATCGAGCGAAATTTGGCCGGCGCAAAAGAGAAAGCCATTCGCTTTGATTGCTTGCGAATAGGGTCCGATTGCTTTCGGCGCGTTGTCGGAGTGAACGCTCGTAGGGGCCATTGCAGTTGTGAGAGTATGGTGGTGAATGCGTTTGGTGCACGTCTGAAACGAGAAGCTACTGGAGCACAGGCAACGAGAAAAACTCGCGAGTGTTGAGAAGCGTTTGTTGAGCCAATGAATTTACTGAAACGTTGCGTGCGTCGGCGAGGCGCGCGAGCGTTGAAGCAACCCAAGCCGACTCATTCCGCTTGCCGCGATTGGGTACCGGTGCAAGATAGGGCGCGTCAGACTCCACGAGAAGTCGATTCTGCGGCACCAGGCGGAGCAAGGCATCGTCCGTGAACTTCTTGAACGTAATGACGCCGCTGAACGATACGTGCCAATCGGCCTTGAGACCCGCCTCTGCCAATTGGTGAGAGCCAGTGAAGCAATGGAGCACTCCTTTCACACCCAGTGAAGCAGCATCGCTTAGAAAGATCATGGTATCGCTTTCTGCCTCGCGCGTGTGAAGCACCATCGGTTTTCGCAGTTCCGCCGCCAGCTCCATTTGCCGTCGTAACGCGTGGTGTTGCTGGTCGCGAGGAGAATGATCGTAGTGGTAATCCAAGCCACATTCGCCAATTGCCACAGCGCCTTCGCTCACCGCCCTGCGTATGGCCATTTCGTCGCGATCGTCATTCCAGCTGCACGCATCGTGCGGATGAACGCCGCACGTAAACCAGACGAATGATGGGTGACGTTCCGCGATTACCTGCGCGCGAAGTGCGGCAGCGGGGGACTCGCCAATGCACACGAGGGCTCGTGCACCAGCGGCACGAGCCCTCGCAATGACATCGTCAACATCTGCTTCGAACGCTGCGTCGGCGAGATGAACGTGACTATCTGCGAACGCGAACATACTTTTTGCGACCGCGCTTATGTCAGCTCGGCGGCGTACTCGTTATCGGTTCGACTTTGATGCCGAGACCGCTGGACGCTTCGGCGCGCTTTCATTCGGCGTCGCGGTATCGCTGCGAAGGCGATCGGCTGCAGTCTCTCCCGCACGTGGGAAACGACCTTCAATCCAGAGAAGGAGCGGGCCGGCAACGTAGATTGACGAGAAGGTTGCGACGAAAATGCCGAAGAACATAACCCAGGCAAACGGACGGATTACTTCGCCGGCAACCAGCAACAGCGCGAGCACGGAAGCGAGAACGGTTGCGTGCGTAAGCACTGAACGCGGTAATGTTTCGTTGATTGAGCGATTCAGAATTGAGCGGAAGGATTCTCCGCGACGCTGCTTTCGAAGATTTTCGCGCACGCGGTCGAAGATGATGATCGTGTCATTTGACGAATAACCAAGCAGTGTCAGAATGGCGGCGACAACGGTGAGCGAAACTTCAAGATGCGTGATCTTGATGAACGCCATCGTGACGAGAATGTCGTGACCAGTTGAAAGCACGGCGGCCAATCCAAAGCGCCACTCGAAACGAATGGCGAGATAGATCAGCGTGATGATTGACGCGAAAATCATCGCCTTGAGGGCGCCTGACTGGAGTTCGTCGCCGACTTTGGGGCCGACTGCTTCGGTGCGCACCACCTCAACAGCGCCAGGATACTTTGCCTTGAGCGCGGCCTCGATGACTTTCGAAACACCTTCGGCGCCGCTTGCTTGCGCTTCGACATCGCGCTTGTCACGCGCTCGAACTGTGTATTCGAGATTGCTTCCAAACTGTTGAATTTCCGGGGTTCCAACGCCGGCGGCTTCGATGTTTGAACGCAGAGTCGCTACATCAGGTGGGCTGTTGAAACGCAATTGCATAAGCGTGCCGCCAGTGAACTCAATGCTCTTGTTCACGCCGCCAAGCCACGCAAACGACGCGAGTCCCACAAGGATGAAAACGCCGGTCGCAATTGCGGCGACCTTCCACCACTTGAGGAAGTCGTAATTTGTGTCGTGAAAAATGCGAATCATAATCGGCTCAGATGCTCAAGGTCTGATTGGCGCTCGAGCGGCTCAACCAGAACAAGAAGAAGGTTTTGCTGACGAAGATGGACGTGAACAGCGATGCGATAAGACCCGCGATAAGCGTGACCGCAAATCCGCGCACCGGTCCAGTGCCGTATTGATAGAGAACTGCGCCGGAAAGAATAGTTGCAACGCTGGTGTCGATGATGGCGCTGAGCGCGTGTTTGAAACCTTCTTCAATTGACAAGCGCGTTGATTTTCCGTGCACCAGTTCTTCGCGTATGCGCTCGAAGATCAGCACGTTTGCATCAACGGC
>JBDUAX010000117.1:0-10725 GCA_040004455.1 Gemmatimonadaceae bacterium | reverse complement strand
CAGCTTCACCAACCCCGTCGAAGCCAGTCACCCCCGATTACATCAGGTGCTGCACTACCACATAAAACGAAGCGCATACAACAGTGCCAACTTTTTACAACCTGTATCGTGTCTTAAAACTAACGTGTGTCAAGCTGTTGCGAAACAGACCCGTATTTGATTTGACTCTGACGCAGATCTGGAAAACCTGATTTGACGTTGCCCCCAAATTCGCAACTTGAAAATACTACCCTACTTCACACGTCATTGTTGCCGGATCATCGGCTGCATCTGATAACACGTCGTTTGATGTCTGCTCACCGCGCGCATCCCACTCCGCTTTCTGTTCGAGATAGCGACTGAAAATGCCCTCCACCTGCGCAAAGTCACTCACCTGATGTAACTGGCGACGTAAATCGGCGGAATTGTGCAACCCCTTCACGTACCAGCCGAGGTGCTTGCGGAATTCCAATGCGGCACCAACGAGATCGTTTTCGTACGCGACTACGAGTCGCGCGTGCTCCAATGCCACAGCAAACTTCCCTTCGACCGTTGGCATTGGTGGCATCGGTTCTCCGTTCATCAGCGCGCGAATCTGATTGAACACCCACGGCTGTCCGTACGAACCGCGACCGAGCATGATGCCATCGGCTTTCGTGTGTTCGTACATGCGCATGGCATCGGCAGCAGTCTTGATATCACCGTTGCCTAGGACGGGAATATCGAGTGCTTCGGCAACCATCGCGATTTCATCCCAGTTCGCTTGGCCCGTGTACATCTGCGTGCGCGTGCGTGCGTGTAGCGCGAGAACTCTCGCACCGGCCTCCTGACACTTAAGCGCGATCTTGACGGGGTCGCGCATCTCTTCACTCCAGCCACTGCGAATTTTGCAGGTAACGGGCAAATGCGTTGAACTCGAAACCGCGCGAATGATTTGTTGAACAAGATCAAGATCTTTCAGGCACCCGGAGCCGCCATTTCGACGCACAACTTTCTTGACCGGACAACCGAAGTTGATGTCGATGAATTCCGGTTGAAAAACGTCTGTGACGAATGCGGCGGCCTCACCCATCGCCTCAGGGTCGGCTCCAAAGATCTGGACGCCAATGGGGCGCTCTTCCTTGCCAAATCGCAGCTTGTCAACGGTTGCCGGGTTCTCTCGGCGAATCCCTTCTGCCGAAAGGAATTCGGTGACCACTACGTCCGCGCCGTGATCGTGGCAGAGGCGCCGAAAGGGCGACTCGGACACGCCAGCCATTGGGGCCAGGTACAGTGGCACCTTGTTGGGGACGGCAAATGGGAAGGTCTTGTGGGGCATATGGTTGAACCTAGTCAGCTCGAGGGTTTGATGGGGACAGGTTCATCAATGCGCATTTGATAGTGCAATGTCAGTTTGATGAACCTGTCCCCATCAAATGCACTTTGATGAACCTGTCCCCATCAAACACCTGTCCCACCTTGGTTTCATTATTTTTGGGGCCAATCGTAGTCGCTCAATCCGGCAAACATCTCAATGAAACTTAGCCGGCCAATAACCTCGCTCGTGCCGTTGAAACGTGCGCCCATTGCCGACTTTACCCCTGAATTCGCCCCCACTCCCTGCGAAAAACTGCCGCACGAACTAGCATAGTGTTAGCCCGCTGATCGGCAAAAAATCGCCCGGAACGCCCGCTTCGAAATGGGGGCATCGCGTCAGCCTAAGTAACTGCCCTATCGCCACTTACAGCCCTACCCGATGGAACTACGCGAATTCTTTTCCGAAGATGCCGTCCAACTCGAACTGGCCGGAACAACGAAGGACGAAATCCTCAAGGAACTCATTGGCCTGCTCAAGCTCGATGAAAAGTCCGAGGGCATGTTATTCAAAATGCTCAAGCGTCGCGAAAACCTGGGCTCCACCGGAATCGGCCGCGGCATCGCCATTCCGCATTGCCGCTCACTCGTCGTCAATCGCCTGCGCGTTGCATTCGGTCGCAAAACCGTCGGCGTCGATTTCAAAGCCATCGATGAAAAACCAGTCAATTTCTTTTTCTTGATTGTCGCGCCGCCGCTTGAAGTTTCAAACCAGTATTTACCAGTGCTCGGAAAAATCGCGCAGTTCAGCAAGGAAGCCGATGTTCCAGGGCGTTTGCTGTCGCTCGCATCCCCCGCCGAATTCATGGCGTTGCTGGAAGAAAAGAAAGTCTGATAACCGTGCGTCGAACAAAGAGAACAACACAACGCACCTCAGACTCGCGCTTGGTGCGCTAGCCGACCGGGAGAGGATTCTCTCCCGCGCCAATGTCGGTGTGCAGTCGCGTGATCGTTCCGCGAAAACGCACAATCACTCGCCAGAATTGCAGAATTGCCGCAGCCGCGAGCCCCGCAACCAGACCCCACCAAAAGCCGCGCTCACGCAACGACGTGTAGAAACCAAGCGCTGCGCCCAGTGGCACGCCTATTCCCCAGAACGCAAGCAAATGCAGCATCGCGGGAATGCGCGTGTCGCCAATACCGCGTAGCACGCCACTCGTGACCGCTTGTGCACCATCAAACAATTGAAACGCACCAGCCAGTGGAATGAGCGTAATGGCAACACGCAGTGTCGCGGCCTCATCGGTGTATCGACGCGCCAACCATTCCGGCGCGAGAACAAACACAGCGGCCGACAAACACATCACACCTATCCCGCAGATTATCGCTGCAATTGCGTCGCGTTTGGCCGCCGCAATGTCTCCGCGACCAACTGCGCGTCCAACAACAGCGGCGGCCGCACCAGAAAATCCGAGAGGCACCATGTAAGTAAGCGAGGCCATGTTCAGCGCAATTTCGTGTCCAGCCAGCGATGCAGTGCCAAGCCAGCCCATAAACAAAGCCGTCAAGCCAAACGCGAAACTTTCAAAGAACCATTGAATGCCTATTGGCGCACCAATCGTCAACAACTTTCGCACTGGCTGCCAGTGCAATGTGTCATTTCTCCACGGGCGAACCGCGACATGCAAATGGTTCCATCCAAGTGCCAATACTGTAAGCATCATGGCCCACATTGCGAGCGCAGTTGCATAACCAGATCCCGCTACGCCCAGTTTCGGCGCGCCCATATTTCCGAAAATCAGAAACCAGTTCGCAATGATGTTGACGACGTTGCCAATCAGCGCAGCCCAAAGAATTGGTCGAACTGGCCCCATCGCTTGCAGTGTTTGCCGAAACACAGTAAACAAAAAGAACGGCAATAATCCAATCGCCCGACGACGCAAATACGACGCAGTGAACGGAACAACATCGCCGGGTTGCTTGAGCGTACCCAACACACTTTCGCCGGGCATCAAAATGAGCGTCGCAACCGTCGCAACAATGAACGCGAGAACAATGCCGCGCTGCACTCCGCGTGCTACGCCATCGTGGTCTTTCGCACCAACTGCTTGCGAAATGACGGGATCGAGCGCGAACAACAAACCAATGCCAAACACGCTGGCATTCCAGAAATAGAAATTTCCGAGCGCAACGGACGCGATGGCAGCGCCACCGAGTCGTCCGACCATGAGCGCGTCGGTTACGCCCATGAGTTGAATGCCGACGTTGATAAGCACAATCGGCCCTGCCAGCCGCGCCATTTCGCGCACGTCCGGCCCCAGTTCTGCGATGCGAATCTTCACGCTGCGAAACTACTAAATCGAATTGAACGCGAATGAATTAGCGCGATGATGTTTTCCTGTTCGATTTCGCATCGGACACCAGCGCGCGCACTTCGCTCATCAAGCGTTGTGCATCGTACGGAATGCCGTCCTTGATTGTCCACGCGACACCGCCACCCGGGCCTGCAGCAGCGTCCGCGCGTGGCGGATAAAACACTTTTAAGTCTTCCAACGGATTGCCGTTCACAACGATGACGTCGGCAAGGTAACCCGGACGCAAGCGGCCGAGTCGCGAGCCTTCACCAAGAATTTGTGCGTTGTTGGCGTTCGCATGTTGCAAAACTTTCAGCGGTTGAAAGCCCGCTTCCTGTTGCAATTCGAGTTCGCGAATCAGCCCAAAGCCGTACACCTGATAGATGAAGCCAGCATCTTCACCAACACCGATTACGCCACCAAGTTTTTCAAAATCGCGGGCGGCCTGAAACCAGATGCGATAGTTCTCCTTCCAAAACGCTTCGTCGGTGCTGCTCCAATTCGCAAAGTACGACCCGTGATTGCTTGGATCGGGGCGAAAATATCTCTCGAGTGTTGGATGCAAGTATTCCTGAAACCACGGCTGACTTTCGGCGCGCTGCAAATCACGGCTGGCTTCGTAGATGTCGAACGTTGGATTCCACGCCACTCCCGCCTTTACTAACGCTTTCAATACATCCTGCAACTTCGCGGGATCGGCTTCGCGCCACAAATGTCCCGCGTATCGAAAGCGCATGCCTTCATCAGCGTAATTGAAATTCGAGGGGAAGTGCTGCACACCGTCGGGAATTGCGGCGTCTGGAACACCATACCAATGCTCGATGCTTGTGAGTCCGTTCGCCGCCGCATCCCATGCATTCGTTTCATCAACTGCCATGTGATGCGCAACCCGCAAACCGACCCTGTGCGCTTCATCAAGCACAGCGACGTAAACATCCTTGTCCATTCCGAACAGCTTGATACCGTCGGCACCTTGTGCTTTGATTTCGCGTACGCGCGCCCGCGCTTGCACGTCATTGAGCGGAATGGGCATGTATGCGTAACGCGCGTACACGTAAATGCGCGGCGCAATCACCGTTCCAGCGGCGCTCTTCGCGCGAAACAACAAAGTCTGCGGCGTGTCGCTCGAGACATCACGAACGGTTGTAATGCCCAAACCGAGCCACAACTTCATCTGATAGTCGAGCGGCTGCGCAACGCCTGCGCGCTCATCTTGCACGTGACCGTGAATGTTGATCAATCCCGGCATCACATACTTACCCGTCGCATCGATCTCGGCATCGCCAGCTGCGGGGCGACGCGCAGTTCCGTTCTTCACCGCAGTCGCATCAAGCGTGACAATGCCCGTGATAACTTTGTTTTCAATGATGATGTCTTTCGGGCCTTCGGCGGGAGTTCCGTTGCCCTCGATTATCATCGCGTTCCGAATAACCAGCCGCTTTGGTCGAACACCGTGCGACGGCGCTGGGCCAGCCGTGCCAACTCCGGCCCGAATTACCGTGTCTGTTTGCGCGCTCACTGCGCGTGACCAGGTGCTGGCTAAGGCGAACAAAGCGGCAACAGCAATTGCGAATTGCCTGGTGTTGCGCGAAAAGCGCTGAGCAAATGCGGGCTCTCTATTCACGATTCTTCTCCGGGGGCAGCCCGCCCACTCTGGGCGAGCAATTGCGGTTCGATAAACTAACTGCAATCGGTCACGTTGTGCGAGATTTTATGGAGCGCTTGCGTCTACCGCCAAGTTCAGCGACGTCGCAGCCAGCGTCGCAACGTCTCGCTCGTTTCGTCCGGCAGCTCGAGCGATGGCAGATGACCGCACTCTTTAAAGACATGCAGAACGGAGCCGACAATTCCTTCGTGCATCATGACCGAGTCGGCGAGCGGTGTAAGCACATCGCTGTCGCCTACACCGATCAGTGTTGGCACGGAAATGAACGGCAGCAGCGGACGAGAATCCACACGCGCAAAAATTGATTCCTGTTGACGTACAAATGCCCCGCCCCCCACTCGATCCGTCATTGCGCGGACATCATCACCTATGGGCGTGCCGATTTTCGATGCATGAATGAGTTGCGGCAGCAAGCGCGTGGTCACTCCAGTAAACCGACCGTACTTGAGTGATTTGATCCCTGCTCTACGCTGCGCTGAACGCGCGGGATCATCCGGTGTTGCATTGGTGTCGAGCAACGCCAGACGTGTTACTCGTTCGGGTGCCTGACGCAAAATTTCAAATGCGACGTAGCCACCCATCGAAAGTCCGGCCAATGCAAATTGTTCGGGTGCGTTCAAGAGAGTCCTTTCCGCCATCGCAGAAATACTGTCATCCATTGTCAAATCGGCAACAATTGGTTCAGCAATGTCCGATAGTGCATCAATCTGCGCGTGCCAGAGCCATGAATCGCACAGCAGCCCTGGCAACAACAACAGCGGAATCCTACTCACGCAACATCGGCTCGCAAACTACTCCCACTCAATTGTCGCTGGCGGTTTCGAACTCACGTCGTACACAACGCGATTGATACCATCCACTTCGTTGATAATCCGGCTTGAAATGCGTCCAAGTATTTCGTGCGGAAAGTTGAACCAGTCGGCGGTCATGCCATCGGTACTCGTTACCGCGCGTAACGCAATCACATTCTCGTACGTGCGGAAGTCGCCCATCACACCAACGGACCTGACTGGAAGAAACACAGCGAACGCCTGCCAGATTTCTCCGTACAAACCCGCCGCGCGAATCTCCTCCAGATAAATCGCATCCGCTCGGCGCAACGTGTCAACCGCATCGCGCGTGACCTCACCGAGTACGCGAATGGCCAGGCCCGGTCCAGGAAATGGATGACGGCCAACCATTTCATCGGGAAGTCCGAGTTCGCGCCCAACTTTGCGCACTTCGTCCTTGAACAATTCGCGCAGTGGCTCGATGAGCTCGAATTTCATATCGGGCTTCAGTCCGCCAACGTTGTGATGTGTTTTGATTGTCGCTGACGGGGCGCCCGTTACACTCACCGATTCAATGACGTCGGGATACAGTGTGCCCTGCACCAGAAATTTCGCATCCTTTCCCGCATCGGCGCTTGCATCTTCGAACACGTCGATGAAAGTGTGACCAATAATTTTACGTTTGCGTTCCGGCTCACCAACGCCTGCGAGCCCGTCAAGAAAACGATCTTCAGCGCGAACAGTGATGAGCTTGATACCGAGGTGCTCGTGCATCGTCCGTTCGACTTGCTCGCGCTCTTTCAGGCGTAACAAACCGGTATCGACAAAAATACAGGTGAGTTGATCGCCGATCGCTTTGTGTACCAGAGCGGCGGCAACGCTTGAGTCGACTCCGCCGGACAATCCGCAGATAACCTGCGCATTGCCCACTCGCTTTCGAATTTTTTCAATTTCGAGCTCGATGAAGTGTCCGGGCGTCCAATCGGCCTTGCAGTGACAAATGTTGAACAAAAAATTGCGCAGCATTTCCGCGCCACGGGTTGTGTGCGCGACTTCCGCGTGAAACTGCACTGCGTAAATCGGCCTCGATTCATGACGAAATCCGGCGAGAATTCCGTTCGTGCTTGTGGCTGTGGCGAGGTAACCCTTGGGCAACACATCCACGTGGTCGCCGTGGCTCATCCACACCGTTGTGGGCTCGCCTACAGCAAAGCCGGCAAACATTCCCGTTGGCTCGAGCGCCTGAATTTCTGCACGACCGTATTCACGTTTGCCTGCGCCAATTACTTCACCGCCTTCGACATGCGCGATGAGTTGCATGCCGTAACAAACACCGAGAATTGGTGCAACGTCGAGCAGTGCGCGATCAATCGCAGGAGCACCAACATCAGTTACCGAACTAGGGCCGCCCGACAGAATAATTCCGTCTGGCTTCCACGCGCGAACCCATTCGAGCGATTTCGAGGCCGGATGAATTTCAGAATAAACGCTGGCTTCACGAACTCGGCGAGCAATGAGCTGCGTGAATTGTGAACCGCAGTCAAGAATCAAAATACGACTGCCATCGTGCAGACCAAGGGCTTCGTTACTCGCCATCAGAATTGCCAATCCGGTCCGGTGAGTTTCAGAAATTCGACGGCTTTTGTGTCGAGATCGAGAATGGCACCAGTCGGCGAACCGTGCAACCAGCCACCGCCTTCACCGGGGTTCACCAACAACGCGTCACCGCGTGTTTTCATTTCCGGAACGTGCGTAAATCCGTGCACGATAATTTCGTGCCGATCGATTGAACGTTGATTGATGTCTGCCAAATCATGCACCAATAAAATGTGCTTGCCGTTCAACTCGAAACTGTGCGGCGATTCAAATAGCTCAGCGGCTCCAAAGCCCGTTCCCGCTGCCGCCGACAACGCGTCGCGATCGCCATCGTTTCGTCCAAAAACGCCGAGTACCGGAATTGAAAGTTCGTGAAACGGTTGCAGCACGAATGGTGAGCAATAGTCGCCCGCATGCATGACTAACGAACAACCGCCAGCTATCATCTGCGTGAGCAGTTCGCGAACTGCAGGGACGTGATCGTGTGTGTCCGATAAGAGTCCAATACGCATCTCAGGCACTCCTCCACTGAAGGTGCGCTCGTTCCAGCCGCACAAGATCTTCAA
Source organism: Gemmatimonadaceae bacterium (assembly GCA_040004455.1). Classification (GTDB taxonomy): domain Bacteria; phylum Gemmatimonadota; class Gemmatimonadetes; order Gemmatimonadales; family Gemmatimonadaceae; genus Gemmatimonas. The sequence continues at coordinate 2,501 of JBDUAX010000117.1, read as the reverse complement.
CTCGTTCGCGTTCGGTGATGAGCGCAAACTTGTCGCCGTCTACCAGAACTTCGGCAGGACGCGGACGCGAGTTGTAGTTCGACGCCATCGCGTATGCGTACGCGCCGACTGTTTGAATTGCGAGTAGTTCCCCTGCTTTGACATCACCCAACTCACGATCTTTCGCGAAAAAATCTCCCGATTCGCAAATCGGTCCGACTACGTCGGCAGTAATCGTGTGTTCGGATGCCACTACCGGTTCGATGTGATGATATGCCTTGTACAACGCGGGTCGCACCAAATCGTTCATGCCGGCGTCTGTCACAACGAAATCCTTGCCGGCGGCGTGTTTGCGATACAGCACCTCTGTCAGCAAAACGCCCGCTTCTGCAACCAGAAAACGCCCAGGCTCAAGCAACAGTTCGAGGTCAGTCGAGCGAACCGCTTCACTGACAAATGCTGCGTAGCCTTCAACATCGGCCTCAGCTTCCCCTTCGTAGGGGACGGAGAGTCCGCCGCCGACATCAACGTACTTGAGTGCGTGTCCCTGCTCTCTCACCTGCTCAATGAGCGTCAGCAAGCGAGGCAACGCGAGGCGCATCGGACCGGCAGTCGCAATCTGCGAACCGAGGTGAATGCCCAGTCCGATGAGTTGCAGGTTCGGTAGGTCCTTGATAACCGATGCAATTCGCAACACGTCATCGATGGGGATGCCAAACTTCGCGCCCTTCTGCCCGGTGCTGATGTACTCGTGCGGCGTGTCAACAGTGACTTCGGGATTAACGCGAATTGCGACACCAGCAATTACATCGCGCCCGACTGCCACATCGTTCAACGCATACAATTCAGCTTCCGACTCGATGTTGATGAGCATCACGCTGTGGTCGAGCGCTTGCTCAAGTTCGCGTACTGTTTTGCCAACGCCACTGAACACAATGTCAGAACCATTGAAACCTGCTTCGCGGGCGCGATACAATTCGCCGCCGGATACAATGTCGAGCCCTGCGCCAAGTTCCTGCAGCAAGCGCAACACGGCGAGATTCGAATTCGCCTTCATTGCGAAGTGAATGTGATGCTTCACGCCTGCGAATGCCGCTGCGAGTCGCGCGTAGCGCGAACGAATGGTGTTCGCGCTGTAAACGTAGGTTGGCGTTCCGACCGCGGCCGCAATTGCGGGAAGCGACACCCCTTCGGCATACATCACGCCGTCGCGACGCACGAATTCACCAATTGAATTCGGCGGGCCTGTTGGCGCGGTGGGAATTGACATCGGCTCGCCGACAGCGCCGCCATTCGCGGCGTTTCCTAGTACGCTTTGGCCCACACGACCTCGTATTTTGCGGGTTCGCCAGTAACCATGCACTTCGTTGGCGCTTCCGGCGACCGAAATTCGGCGTCGGGAATGCAACGAATGGTTGCCTTGGTTTCTTCTTTCACTCTTGCTTCGATGGCCGGATCACCGTTCCAGCCCGCGTACACGAATGCGCCCGGACCATCCATCACTTCCTTGAACTTGTCGTACGAAATGCGCTCGCGAATGGTGTTCGCCTCGCGACGCGCAAGTGCAGCTGCGAGCATTTCGTTTTGAATGCCGTCGAGAATGATCGGTAATTCGGTTTTCAGTGCATCGAACGCAATCGGTGTTTTTTCGCGCGAAGAACGACGAACCAACACGCCGCTGCTCGACGCTAAATCACGCGGACCAATTTCCAAACGCAACGGAATTCCACGCAGTTCCCAGTGGAAATACTTTGCTCCCGAGCGGATACCTTCGCGATCGTCCACATGCACGCGAATGCGTTCGTGGTCGGGGCGCTTGAAGCTGCCCAGATCGTCTGCAATGCGCTTCGCTGCTTCGACAGTGGCAGCGCGTTCCTCATCCGTTTTGTAAATGGGAACGATGACCACTTGAATTGGCGTCAAGCGCGGCGGCAAACGCAAACCGGCGTCGTCACCGTGCGTCATGATCAACCCACCGATCATTCGCGTTGAAACGCCCCAACTCGTATTCCACGCAAACGCTTCGCCTCCTTCGGCCGTTTGGAATTTCAGGTCGAACACCTTTGCGAAATTCTGGCCAAGATTGTGCGACGTTCCCGCCTGCAGAGCTTTGTTGTCTTGCATGAGCGCTTCGCACGAATAGGTGCGCAACGCACCCGCGAATTTCTCGGCGTCTGTTTTCAATCCGGTTATGACCGGCATCGCCATGTACTCTTCCATGAACGTACGATACACACCCAGCATTTTTCGCGTTTCAGTTTCGGCTTCGTCGTGCGTCGCGTGCGCAGTGTGGCCTTCCTGCCAAAGGAATTCCATCGTGCGCAGAAATAAGCGCGTGCGCATTTCCCAACGCACCACGTTCGCCCACTGATTATACAGGAACGGCAAGTCTCGGTAGCTCTGCAGCCACTTCGCGAACATGTGGTAGATGATCGTTTCTGATGTCGGGCGCACAACGAGTCGCTCCTCGAGCGGCTTACCACCGCCGTGAGTTACAACGGCAAATTCATGTGCAAACCCTT
>JBDUAX010000116.1:0-10760 GCA_040004455.1 Gemmatimonadaceae bacterium | reverse complement strand
TCCGTCAATGCGAAGACGCAGGCTGCGGCTGGCTGTTCCTGGACCGTTCCAACGCTCGCAAGAGGCGTTGGTGCAGCATGGCTGACTGTGGTAACCGGAATAAGGTCCGGAACTTCTACCGACGTGAGGCACATTGACCTCGGGCACTACATCGTCACATTGCTAGCGGCGCGCCGCTCCGGAGGCTGTCGAGCACCATCCCGAGGATGACTTCGTAATCGAGGACCTGATGGATTCGACCACTCAGGCGGGCTTCAATGCAACGGGTACCTTTATTCGACTGGCAGACATTGACCCGACACGGGATATGCGTGCAAGCCGACATCGCTTCGTGGCTTGTGCTTTGCGCCTGCGCTACGCGCGCCGCTGAACTTCAACGTTCGCCTGCCCTGAGCTACGCCGCGCTCCGCATCATGCGGGACCGCCGGCGGACTTTCTTGCACTCCAGCATGCGCGCGTCGGCCGTGGCCACAAGTTCCTGCAGAACCAGCGTGGACGACGCCTTGAAGTAGAGCGCACCGGCACTGAGCGACAGGCGCGGCGCCTCTGGATCCACCTCAGCGTTCCGGATCGCGATCGCGCGCTGCATGCGCTCGAGCACCTGCTGCACATCGTCGTCCTGTGTGTCGTCGGCAAAAGCCACGAACTCGTCGCCACCAAGACGCGCCACGAGGTCGGTAGCGCGGAACGTCGAGCAGAGCACGCGCCCCGCATCAATTAGCAGGCTGTCGCCCACTTCGTGCCCCAGCGTATCGTTGGCTTCCTTGAGACCGTCGACGTCGGCGTACACCAGCAAGCATGGCGATGTACGTCGTGCAAGCAGCTGCAGCCGTTGCTCGGCCAGCGCAAAGAAGCCGCGGCGGTTGTTGAGCCCCGTGAGTGCGTCGCACAATGACAGCGAACGTATTTCGTCGAGCAGGCGGTGTCGCTCGCGCGCGTAGCGAATGGCGCGTTCGAGCATGTCACCGGTAACGCGTCCCTTCACGAGATAGTCGGACGCGCCGGCATGCATTGCTGACAGGTCGGTTGCGCGATCGTGCTGGCCAGTAAGCATGATCACGGGAATCTTGCATCCGCGCGCCACGGCCGAACGCAGCAGTTCAATTCCCGTTTCACTACCCAGGTTGTGATCCACCAGCGCCACGTCGTAACTGCCGTCCGTGAGCTTCGCGAGACCAATGGCGTGCGTGCTCGCCCAATCGATCGTGAAACGCGCCCCGAGGCCTTCGGAGAGAATTTCACGCGTCAGGACGTAATCGTCCTCATCGTCTTCCACGAGGAGCACACGCACTACCGGGCTATCCATGATCAACGATGATCATCGATGTTCGTGCACGCCGGGGAGTTCGACGATGTTGAACCAGTAGCGACCCAGCGCGCTGACGATTTCCACGAGGCGCTCGAATGTGACCGGCTTGGTGATGAACGAGTTGGCTCCGAGGTCGTACGAGCGAAGAATGTCCTCCTCCGCTTTCGAAGTGGTCATCACCACTACCGGAATGCGCCGCAACTCGGGATCGCTCTTGATCTCCTTGAGCGCCTGACGCCCGTCCTTCTTGGGCATGTTCAGATCGAGAAGGATGAGCCCGGGACGTGGCGCCCGGTTCTCCGCGTACTTGCCGGTGTGTTGCAAATAGTCCATCAGCTCCTGGCCATCTTCCACAAATGCAAAGGTGTTGCCAAGCCGGCTCTCGAGCATTGCATCGCGTGCGAGCATGCGATCGTCGGCGTCGTCGTCGGCCATGAGAATGACGATCGGGTCCGAATGTTCATGCTGCATTGCGATGTTCTCCGAGAGGTCCGTTAACGGGAAGTGTGACGATGAAGCGCGAGCCGGTGCCGACGATGCTTTCGGCCCGGATGCTGCCGCCATGCCGTTCGGCGATCTTCTGGCAAATGGTGAGGCCAATGCCGGTGCCCTCGAATGTCGAACGCCCGTGCAGGCGCTGGAATGGGAGAAACACCCGTTCGGCATCCTTGTTCTCGAATCCGATGCCGTTGTCTTCGAATCGCAGCTCGATCATCCGTGCGTCGCGCTGAGTGGCACTCACACGCACTACCGGCGACTCGCCCGGGCGATGGAACTTGAGGGCATTGCCGATGAGGTTTTGGAACACCTGACGGATTTGCACCGGATCACCTTCGATGCGCGGCAAGTTGGTGAGTTCCACGCGTCCATTGGTGGACTGAAGACGGAACTCCAGATCGCCGAGCACTTCGTGCGCCAGCGCATCAAGCTCGATCGATTCCACGGCGTTGCGCTTGGTCGTGACGCGCGACAGGCTCAACAGGTCGTCGATCAATCGTTGCATGCGTGCCGCGGCGGCACCCATGCGACTGAGGTAGTCGCGCCCCTGCTCGTCCAGTCGTAGCGAGTACAACTTGGTGACGCGATCGGAGAACGCCTGAATTTTGCGCAGCGGCTCCTGCAAGTCGTGCGAGGCGATGTACGCAAAGTGCTCGAGGTCGCGATTGGATTGTTCGAGCCGTTGATTCTTGTCGGCGAGTTCGTGTGTGTGTTGCGCTACGAGACCTTCCAACCGTTCGCGTTCGCGTTCGAGCGCGCGCGTTCGCAGAAAAGGCACGGTGGCGGTGGCGCCGACTACCAGCGCCAGCGCGAGTAGCCTGAACCACCAGCTCTGCCAGAAAGCGGGCGTGACCACGAAGGCAACAGACGCCGATGTCGCGCTCTGCATCGCACCATTCACCGACATCACCTCAAAGCGATACGAACCCGGATTGAGTTCCGCGTAGGTGATGCTTTGTTCCGCGGTGGCAGTGGACCAACTGTTGGTGGCGCCAATCAACCGGTACTTGAAGCGCACCGCCGACTCGTCACGAAAACTCGGCGCGGAAAAGCGGAGCTGTATGACACCCTTGCCCAGCCTCGCCCCTTCTGTCGATGTCGCGGCAGGAAACGACATTCCATCGCGCAGCGTCTCTTCGATGTACACCGGTGGCGCAACGGCGGGCGTGATGTCGAGCCCCGGCTCGTAGCGTACAATGCCACCGCCCGTGCCGAACCACAGGTTGCCCTCGCGATCCTCCACGGCCGCATTGATGCTGCCTTCCAATTCGGTCAGCCCATTGCCGCGTCCATAGTGCGTGATTTTCGTGCCCGACACGCGATCAAGCCCGCGATTGCCGTACAACCAGACGTCGCCGTGTGAATCCACGAGCACCTGCCACATGGAGTTGCTCGACAGCCCGTCCTTCACTGTGAATTGCTTGATGCCGGCGTCGTCGATGCGCAGCGCACCATCGCCATTCGTGCCGGCCCACAGAGCGCCCTTCGCATCTTCCTTGAGCGACCAAATCGTCTGGTCCGTGGCGCCCTGCGCCAAGCCCAGGTTGCGCACCGAGTCGCCGTCGAGAATGGTGATGCCACCTCGCAAGCGCCCGATCCACAGGCGTCCGCGCAAATCGACGCGCATCGTGATGATACCCGCGTCGGTCAGCTCCGGCCTGCTGATGGTCGTGACCTTGCCGTCTTGCCACTGCGCCAGGCCTCGGTCGGTGCCGATCCACACGCCTCCATGCCCATTGTCGACCAGACTGTATACGACGTCACTGGGTAATCCGTCTTTCGCGAGATACACCTGGCGGAGACGGCCGTGCTCGTAGAACGCGAGGCCACGCCGAGTACCGATCAACAGACCGCCACCCGCGGTGTGTGCCAGGCTGAAAACGCGATCGTCGGGCGCTCCGGGCAGTGGCACCGTCACGAACCGCTCTCCCACGCGCTTCGCGATGCCGCTGCGTGTGCCGACCCACAGTTCGCCATTGCGATCAAGTTCGAGCGCGCGCACGAATTGATTGGGCAGTCCCGCGCTCGGCGTGTACGTGCGGAATGGCCCGGGCACGTGCTTGCTGGCGCCACCTTCCGTGCCGAACCAGATGTCGCCTTCGCGATCCACCGTCACGCGATTGATCAACTCCGTTTGCATTCCGTTGACGCGTCCCAGCTGGTCCACATGTCCGTTACGAATGCGCAGCGCGCCTTTGCGTGTGGCCAGCCAGATCGTGCCCTCGCGATCCGTCGTGCCATCGGTAAGCACGGTGCTGTCCGGAATGCCTTCGGCCGCAATGCGAGTGAACTCGGTGCCACTGCGCATAAAGACGCGCCCAGCAGCTCCAACCAGAAGTCCGTGGCCGGTGGCGGTGACAAACTGCACGGGTCCTTGTCCGATCGACTCCGGCGATTCCAGACGGAACCGCTTGCCGTCGAATCGCGCCAATCCCTTCGATGTTGCCACCCAGGCAACGCCTGCGGAGTCGACGGCCACACCTGCAATACGTTCGGCGGGGAGTCCATCGCTGACGTGGAAGTTGCGCACCACGCCATCAAGCAGGTACGACAATCCACTGTTGGTACCGGCCCACACACCGCCCGACGAATCGGCGGCCAGCGTGCGCGTATCTTCGTTGCTGAGGCCGTCCGCCTTGCGGTAGCAACGGAACAACCCCTTGTCCAGCACGCAGAGGCCACCCGACGTGGCGGCGACCATGCGACCGCGAGAATCTTCCACCACATCGAACACTGCGTTCGAACTGAGGCCGTCGTCCCGGGCGTAGTTGTGAAAATCGCGGCCGTTGAAACGCGAGAGACCACTGAGTGTGGCGAACCACATGTAGCCCAGGTGATCCTGTTGGAGTCCCAGCACTTCCGAGCGTGGCATGCCATCACCGCTCGTGTATTGCCGGAAATTCACCAACTGCGCATCGGCGTCGGTTGCGTTTGCCATCACGGCAAAGGCAAGGCCCAGCGGGAGCGTCAGGGACGCGAGGATTCGCGTTATGCGCGAGTGGCGCGTTGCGACGTGGCGGTTCATGCTGCGTGGTGGATCATGGCGCTCGTTCCCGTGGACAACAGAAAACTTCGAGCGCCTCGAATCGAGTCCCTCTACATGCTGTTGTCGGCACACCGGGCGGAATCTTGAGGTAGATGCCGCCGCCGTTAGTTCGGCCTCTGCGGATCCCGACTCGGCTTCGTGCGCTGCGCACGAAAGTGAATCAGGCGCACGCTACATGTAACTCAACCACCAATCGCTTCTCCGCCGTTTCACCCCCGCAAACCACTGGCACAGCGGATACGAAACAATCACAACGCTCGCCCACACGGCATATACAACAGGCAGTGAAAAACCCCAGCCGGGTGGCGGCGTGAAGGGATAGTGTCCAAGATCGGGCGATTCGAACATCCAATGCACCGCGCCGTTCCGCGCGAAGGTAACAACGACCGCCAATGTGTGAATGAGAAAAAAATGGAACATGAAGTAAAACAGCGGCACTTTGCCATACACGAGCGCGGGTTTGAACGCCTTGGGCGTGGCGCGGTCGACGAGCGACAGCAGTATTAACACCGGCCCCAGTGTCATCAGCAGAAATAACAATGATGGCGGTTGCTTGGTGGCGTTCAGAAACGAAATCAACGTGAGCACGCCAGTTTTCTGCTGCGACCAGCGAGCCGGATCGCCATAGATATTTGCCACGCGCAGCGCAACAAACGCTGCGGACAGCGCGATACCCAAACGCAAAAGCACTGCGCGACGACGCTCGGCGTCCCAATTGTACAATTGACCAAGCGCGAAGCCGAGTGCGGTGACGCCAATCCATGGGATGATGGGATAGGCAACGAACACCACGTGCTCTGGCGTATTCAGCACAAAGCCCTGCGCATGCAAAATGGTCCAGACCGGATTGGATATCTTCAACCCATCGAGTGCGTTGTGGCCAAGTACGAGCGTTGCACCGAAAATTGTTGAGACAATTGCTGGAAAGCGTACCAGCAGTGACAACGCAATCATTGCCCACCCCAACGCCCATAGCACAATGAGCATCGTAACCTTGAAATCGAAATTGAACTGGAGTGCGAGGCAACGAAACACGACAGTCTCAAGGACAATCATCCAGATGCCGCGTGTAAACAGAAACGTTGACAGTTCGCTGGTACTTTTGCGGCGCAATGCCAAAAATGCGCCGGTGCCAGTGAGCAGAAAGAAAGTGGGCGCGCAAAAGTGGGTGATCCACCGCGTGAAGAACAGCGCCGCATACGTGCTGTTCATGTTTGTAGGACTTTGTCCGGGTATGCCGAAGTAATCGCGCGTGTGATCGAGCGCCATGAGGATCATGATGATGCCACGCACAACGTCTACCGATTCGATGCGCGGCCGAAAACCGGCGCTCACATTTGCATCCGACATGAATCTCTCCATCCGAGCCGCGTCGGTGTGGGTGTTCACGAAAAGCGCGAGGTTCGGATCTGCACAAAGTCGTACCCGACTCGGGTCGGTTTTCTTGTTGGCCGTCGTTTCTTCGACGGCGAATTGAGAATGTTCATGAGTACAACTCCTGCCGGTGACCGGCTCCCGCAACTCGTTGTCAGCAACGACGCATGTTGAAGTCGAGATCTTCGCGGTCGCAAACATAAATTCGCCAGACGGAGAGCAAAAACATCTACCGGTTTCTTCGGTCCTTCTTTTTGGTCGGACTTGTGCAAGGGCCAGTTGGTTCAGGTTGGACAACTACGTCTCAATCAGCGAGTTCCATCCAGGGCATGCGTTCCAGAGAGGCCTGATTGCGCTGAGCCGGACCGGCACCTACAATGGTCGCGGTCGTAGCAATTTCCGTCTGTGTTAGCACCTCTCACCGAAACTGAACAGCATGAATCGTCCTCTGCTCGCGGTCCTCACCGCCTCGCTACTCACAGCTGGAGCCTCAGTTCAGGCTCAAACGCTGCTGACAACGCCCTTTGGTGGCACTCAAGCCACAAACATTCTGGGAATTTGTCCAACCGGATATTGCCAGTCAGCTCCGTACGCAATCGGAACGAACGGTTTTGGCGTGTCCTTCAACGGAGATGCGCCCTACCTTGTCGGAATTGGCGGGGCTTGGGGTTTGGTTGGCAACGGTAATTGGACGGGAGCGTTCGGGTACGCGGGAACAAATGATCAGTTGGGCGACAACCTCAGCAACATTTTTTCGTTCAGTGCACCAGTTACAAGTGTGGGTGCGTTCATGAACTATGCACCGGGCCAGGGTGGTGCTCCAACTCTCATCGCTTACAACTTGTTGAACGTGATGGTCGCGAGCTACGACCTTTCGGCCCTCGCCCCTATCAACACACCTGCCGGGTCCGATCAGGGTGCCTTCCGCGGTATTTCCTACGCCGGAGGCATCTCGAAATTGGAGTTGAAGGGTGGCTTCCTGGTGAACCGGGACCTCTTCGCAACTCGTGACAGTGTCGTGCCCGAACCCGCGACGATGACGCTGCTGGCTTTGGGACTTGCGGGAATGGCGGTGGCGCGGAGAAAGAAGCGATCGCAATGAAGTGGTGCAGAAAAACGAGTCGTTGAATCACTTCGACTGTAAAGGCCCGACACCGCACTCCGGTATCGGGCCTTCGCATATGGTGCGCAAGACATCTCTGCTTCGACCACTGCATCGCACCTCGAACCATCGCTGTTCATGAGCTGTCGCGCCGTTTGCTGCAGTTGTCACAGGCGCAAGCAGCCTGACGGCAACTTCTCCATCACCGAGGGCCCCTATCTCGACACCGAGGATTTCATCGGCGGGTTCTGGATCCTCGAGTGCGTTGACATGGACGAAGCGTTGGCAACCGCCGGGACCGGTCCCTCGGGAGCAGACCGGGAATGCGCGCAAGCTGCGTGAGCCATGTCGGGCCCGAATTCCGCCTCACAGATGAGCTCTTTCGCCAACATCTCTGAGTGCATTCCCATGAACCTGCCTTCTCCCGAAGCCGTCGCAGAGTCGCGACGCCTTCTGCGCGCCTTGGTCACCCGTCGCGACTTCATCACCGCGACCGGTTTGATCGCCGCAAATATCGGCGGCCTCTCGCTCACCGGTTGTAGCAGTAGCAGCGACGGAGGCGGACCTACCGGGAGCACAAATCCGCCGCCAACGACAACACCGGCCATTCCGGACGGATTTTTCACCGTTAGTGGCACGATCTCACTCCCCGCCGGCTCGAAGCTTAAGCCCACGGACCTGAGCGTCGATGTCGGCACACAAGTGATTCCGGTATCTACGTCCGGCACGTTCACCGCTGGCGTGCCAACGTCGGGCCCTTCGCTCGCACTCCTCACCGACACGAGCGGCAACGGTGTGCTGATGTCGATGTTCACCGCCAGCACCGCGCCAACAATCAGCGCGCGCACGACCGCCGTGTCGCTTGTCTATTACGCCACGGCTGCGTACGCACTGCCCGCGTCATCGATGTCGCAGGTGCTCGCGCTGATCAACAATGATCCGGCCATCACCGCGCTCGAAAGCGCAGTCGCGAATGCAGTCGCTGCCGATCCGCAAGCGATCATCAACAATGCGGCCCCACTGGGACCCGCGATCAAGGCCGCGCTGCAAACCATGCTCGGCTCCGCAATCAGGCGGGATGCATCGCCGAACTCACCAACAAACGCACCAACGCAGACAACGCCTTACACCCCCGCGCTCAGCGTGCCAACGTTGATGTCGATCACGCCTTCGGCTGAGCAGAACGGTGTGATGGTCAATCAGGATACCAACACGACCGCGCTACTCGTATCAAACACCAAGCGGCGCGGCTGCAAGGTGTATGTGTATCAGGTGAGTTCGCAGGTCGGCACCCAGATAACCAATCTGGCCCCCGCCGTACGTGAAACCGGCCCGATCGATCTTGCATCGACCGAGAATTTGTCGCTGTTCACCGCGCTGAAAGACTTCCTCACATTCTTTCGCGGGAGTTCGCCCTTTCAGCCGGTCAACCTGCCAGCGATTCCGCTGATCCTCAAACCGGCGAACGCGGACAACACGACCTATCACGCCATCGTGATCGCATCGACGTGGAAAGTTCTGGCGCAGAACGCACTTGAACCGGCGTTCTTTCAACTTCCGATCTACGCACAGGAAGTCGCTACGTGGCGCAGTGACGCGCAGAGTCTGTTCAACACGACCGTCTTCGGTGATGTGCTCTTTCCGATCTTCTGCTTCTTTGGCGGCATCGGCGTCATCTCGGCATCAAAATCCGTGGTCGCTGGCGTCGTCGCACAGGCGGCCGCAGCAAAGTCAGCAACGTTCACACGGATTCTCACGCAGCTCGAAGCAGGGTCGGTGGGGCAAGTCAAGGCAGGTATTCAGGCAATCGTCAACGACGCGTTCGGCAGCAATCTGTCGACGCAATTCTGGAAGCCCCTGGTATTGGATGTCGTGGGTGTCGCCGAAGCCAAAGCACTGAAAGCCGAGTCGCAAGTGTTGACGCAGTCGCGCTGGCTTAAAGGCTCGAAGATGTTTCAGGCGGTGTTCGCGCCACTCTTCGCTGTTGGCGCCGTTCTCGAAGCGTGGGATTTCGGCGCGGTTATCTACGACACGTTCAACTCCGATCTCGGGTCATCGTGGACGGTCACACTGATTCGCCAGAAGCTCGAGCTCACGCCGGAAAATCCGCGCGTTGCCGCAGGAGACCGGGTCAATTTCACTGTGGCGCTTCCTGCCAATGTCACGGGCAACTTCGTCTACGAGTGGAGCCAGACCTCGCTGTTTGCAACACTCTCGGCCGTCGGTGAAGCGAACGTCGGCACGAACATCACGACCACCAAACGCGCGGTCGACCTCGTAACGACGGGATCTGACGCGAATCCGATTGCTGTGGTGGTTGTGGGTTACGACATCAGCAAATCGCCACGAGAGGAGATCGGCCGAGCGGGAACGACAGTCACGTTCCTGTACCCTGCCGAAATTCTTCCGTCGAATGCAACACTGGCGATAAATCAGCAGCAGGTATTTTCGGTGCTCGTTACCGGTCAACTGCCAACCGACACGGTTTACAACTGGTCGCTCATTGGCCAGGCCGGAACGCTTGGTGGGCAAACAACACGCACGACGAACACACCCCAGGTGACGTTCAACGCCGCGAATGTGCCAGGGAGTGCAACGCTGCACGTTGACGTTGTGAATGGCACAGGCGTGCGTTTTGCGAGGGCTGACGCGCCAGTCGCTGTTGAATTCCCAGCCGTCATTCTGCCACCGAATGTCATCGTCGGATTGAATGCGCTGCAGGTGTATTCGGTATCAGTCACCGGTCAATTGCCGGCGGGCATACTCTACAAGTGGACGCTCAGTGGTCAGGCCGGCACCCTGGGTGGACAGACGACACAAACGACCACCGTGCCGCAGGTCGCGTTTACCGCCGGAAATGTGCCGGGCACGGGCACGCTGCACGTCGATGTGGTGACTGCTGCGGGAGTGCGCTGGGCGAAAGCCGACGGACCGGTGGTGGTTGCGCGTGCACCGTCAATCTCGATCACGCTTGCCGGGCCGTGGGATCCCACCAAGCAGCCACCCAACGGTACATACAACTACCCTGCCTTTGGCGATGCACGCGTTCAATTGGAGGACGAGATCGGAGTCGACCAGATCGGATTTGTATACAACGTCGGCAGCGACAACACAATCGGAGTGTTCGTGGCGATCCATTTACCCACCGGAAGCGTTGTCAAAACAGGCGACACTTTCACCAGGTACGCGAACACAGTGAACAGTGTAGGTACGTTCCAGTTCCTCATGTCCAACAACCAGACGGACGCGGACGCTCCGGGCGCTCGGCAGTACGCACCGACCGGAACAGGAACGCTCAGGTTTGACGATGTCACGCGACTGGCGAACGGGGCGTGGGTGGTGAACTACTCGTTCAACATCACGAGCCCTGCAGGCGCAACGGTTGTGGCGGTCGGAACGGCGAAGTGGGTTTGACATAGCGCCGGCGCCGC
>JBDUAX010000526.1:0-3199 GCA_040004455.1 Gemmatimonadaceae bacterium | reverse complement strand
GGGATACGGGACGAGCTCGGCCCGAGTTAGGCCGCTACTCCTTACTCACAAACCGTGCAACGATTCCTTCCGTGCCGTACAACGCGAGTCCAGTCTGATCAACACGATAACCAATCACGTTCGGCAACACCCCGAGATAAATCATTTCAACTGAAGCCGCAGTAGGTTCGGCACACGCCATCTTTGTGCTCGCCAAGGGGCCGAATTTAAGACTGTCCGCATGTTGCGTGTACTTGCCGTTGTAACGATTGCAGCCACCGAAACCGGTTGCTTGCGATTTTCCGCTGTCGAGCCGCAAGGTTATTCCGGAAGATGCCAAACCATCGGCCGTTGCGCTCGCGCCAATTGATACAAGTTTCCAGTCTCGATTTTCAATGTGCTGGGCCATTGCCGGAGGTTTGCTGTCAGTTGAATCGGGAGCCGCCGCCGCTGCCGTTGGCACGCTCGCGACCGTAGCAACCGCTGGTGTCGATTTGTTCGCCTCGTCAGAACCCGCTTTGTTGCAAGCAACAAGAGCAAGCAAGACCGCTGCAACGACAATTGAACGCGATGACGACATGATAATTCTGGTTAGTGGTGACCGATAAGGCTCAGATTGCAACAAGCAACGCGCGGCTCGCCTGAGACGATACTTCAACCTTGCTTGTTCGGCACGTCAAACAGTAAACAGGTTGTCTCTCCGGTCGCCACAATTTTCCCCGCCGCATCGAGAATGCGCCCCTGTGCGAGCGCGGTGGTGCGCCCGGCGTGGATGATCGTTCCTTCAGCAATCACCTCACCAGTGGTCACGGTGATGGCGCGCAGATAGTTTACGCCAATGTTAAGCGTCGTGTAGGTGCGACCAAGGGGCATTACCGATTGTACGGCGCATCCCATGACGGTGTCGAGCAACGTAGCGATGGCGCCGCCATGCACGCTGCCCAGCAGGTTGTAATGTGATTCGCTGAAGGTGACCGCCAGTTGCACCTTGCCCATTTCAATCAATCTGAATTCGAAATCGAAGTGGTTCAAAATTGGCGGTTTCGAAACGTCGCCATTCATCAACGCATTCAGCGCGTCGATGCCTGACATGGTGCGAAGTTCGGCCGTCATCGCGAGTGGATCATCCCAGCGAATTACTTTCTCGCGCACGAGAGGCTCGCTCATGACCGTGCGCTCACAAATTTCGGTGTCGCAAAAATTGCGGCCGTATTGTGACCGCCAAATCCGAACACGTTGCTGAGCGCTACGTTCACTTCGCGTTTGAGCGCGACGTTCGCAACAATGTTCAGTGCGCACGCGGGATCAATCGCGTCGAGATTGATTGTTGGGGGCACGATGCCATGCACCACACTCAACACCGTCAAAACCGCCTCAGCAGCACCGGCCGCGCCCAACATGTGCCCCGTCATGCTTTTCGTCGATGTAGACGAAATTTTGTCCGCATGATCGCCGAACACCTTACGAACTGCGCCGCACTCCGCGCTATCGCCGATGGGTGTTGACGTTGCGTGCAAATTGATTGAATCCACATCCGTGGTGGCGAATCCCGCTTCGTCGAGCGCCGCACGCATGGCGAGTTGCGCGCCGATTCCGTCTGGATGCGGCGCCGTCATGTGATACGCATCGCACGCCGCACCAACTCCAACCAACTCGGCATACACACGTGCACCGCGCCGCTCGGCCGATTCCAACGACTCGAGAACAAGTACCGCAGCGCCTTCTCCAATAACAAACCCGTCGCGATCGATGTCGAACGGCCGACTCGCTTTGGTGGGATCATCGTTGCGCGTTGAGAGTGCACGCGCCGCAGCGAAACCGCCGACGCCAAGCGGCGTAATGACCGCTTCCGCGCCGCCCGCGAGAATCATGTCGGCGCGTCCAACCCGAATTGCATCAAGCGCGCTCATGAGATTGTCATTGCCCGTTGCACATGCTGACACTACCGAATGATTGGGCCCGCGAAACCCGTGTTGCATGGCGACAATTGCGCCCGCGCTATCGACAATCATCATTGGAACCAGAAATGGTGACACGCGCGATGGTCCACCGGCACGTAGCGCTTCGGCCTGCGCTTCAAATGTCTGCATGCCTCCCTGCCCGCTGCCGATCATCACGCCAATGCGTGCGCGTTGAGCATCGGTCAATGTGGTACTGTCGACCCCTGCATCGTTGATTGCTTCGTTCGCGGCGGCCACTGCATAGTGCGTGAATGGATCTGTGCGCTTGACGGACTTCTTGTCCATATGCGCGTGCGCGTCAAAGCCCTTCAGTTCGCACGCAAAGTGCGTCGTGAATGCGCTGGCGTCGAAGTGCTTGATTGGCGCCGCGCCACTCTGGCCGTTAATGGCCGCGTTCCAGAAATCCGGAACGTTCAAACCCAATGGTGTGACAGCACCCATTCCCGTTACGACAACGCGTTTGTGCGTTCGGACAAAATGCGATTGCTCTTTGACGTCGGTACTCACGATGATTTCTCCTTGCGCGCGCGCAAACGTGAAGCGCGCTTCAGTATTTCAGGGCCGGCCTTCGGGCCCGGTATGAACCTGATGTCGTCGCGCGAAAACACGCGACGGCTTGTTTGTCCCACAACTGCGGACTCCAGCAGCTCTCCAGACTCTTTGTCGACCAACGCAACCGTCGCACCCTTTGGCGAAAGCCACTTCGTTCCCCACGTCGCGAGCGCCGCAATCACCAGTTGGAAATCGCGCGCCTTTGGCGTGGGTTCGTATTCGTAACGCACTGGACGCTGCTGATAGGCCCGTTTCGTTAACAACCCATCGGCAACGAGTCCACTCAACCTTTTGGCGAGAATGTTCGGCGCAATGCCCAGACCTGTTTCGAACTCGTCGAAGCGTCGAAAACCCAACAGCGCGTCGCGAAGAATAAGGACGCGCCAGGCATCTCCCATTTGGGCGACGCTGCGTGCAATGGGGCATTCCATTGAGGGAAACGGCGACGTGCGCATCTGCCAACGTTAGTCCAGTGACTTGCTAATAGCAAGTTAATGCCGATATCACCGCGACAGACGACGACGCCGTGATTACGTTTGGCTCGTGGCCACTCTATCTCCTTTCCGATCCCTGCCGGCAGAGCGACGCATCGCATTGCTGACGCACGTTATGAACACGCACCGCGAAACGCGCGGCGTTTACATTGGCCGACTGGTGTCGCGCGGTGGTGGCTTTCGCGCCGTCACCATGCAACCGTGGTCGAACGA